>NZ_JBHXRD010000014.1:0-119951 GCF_042717325.1 Streptomyces sp. NPDC058637
GGCCCCACCCACCCCCTCTTCCTGCGCCCCGCGCAGCCCGCCAGGGCGGCCTCACCCGCCCCCAAAAGCAGCGGCAGCCCGTTCACGATCGTCTCCGGGCGCCGACTGCTGTCTGGGGGTCCCGGGGGCCGGGCCGGGATACTCCCGGCCCCCGGGACCTGCTCAGTTACCGACCAGGGTGGGCTTCGCGGGACGCGTCACCCGGCCCGTCTCGTCGAAGCCGTCGTTGTAGACGAAGGCCGTGGGGATCTTCTCGTGGAACTGGTAGTCGGCCTGGATCAGGCCGTCCTCGGTGAGCACGACGGTGTTCTGGCCCGCCATCTGTATCTCCTTGGTCTCGTTGGAGACCATGACCCAGTTGAACCGCACGAGGTTGTGGTGACCCACGGCGTTGTACGACGACTTGAAGTGGTAACCGAGGGGGAAGTAGATCCCCTGGGTGTAGATGATCTGCTCGGTGATCACGTCCGCGCCCTCGAACGGGTCGCGGCGGTACATGATGTAGGTGGCGTCAGGGGCGTACAGCTTCTCGACGCCTTCCCGCCGCCGGTCCGTGTCGGTCTCGTTCCACAGCGCGATGTACTGCTCGGCGAGCTGGTTGGGGGTGCGCTCGGACATCGTTTCCTCCTGGTGGTTACTACCGGAACGGTCGGGTCGGTCAGCTCGCACGGAGCCGGAGCAGTGTCTGCGCCAGATCGGTGGCGATGCCGGGACCCTGGTCATGGATGAAGAAGTGGCCGCCGGGAAACTCCCGGATTCCGAGGAAGTCGGCGCTGCGCGCACGCCAGGACTGCATCGCGCCGGGCGCCAGATACGGGTCCTCGCGCCCGGTGTAGGCGACCAGCGGGCAGTCGACGGACGCCCCGTCGTCCCGGAAGTCCGCGCACACGGCGAGATCGGCCCGCATCGGGGCGAGCATCAGCGGGGAGAGCCGGTCCCCTTCGAACGCCTCGGCCGGTACGGAGCCGAGCTCACGCAGCAGCTGGACGACCGCCTCGTCCGTCTCGTGGGCGGCCTTCGCGCTGATCGTCCGGAAACCCTGCGGCGCCCACCCCGAGACCCCGAGCAGCGCCGGGCGTTCGTCCCCCCGCCGGGCCATCGCGACGGCCACCCGGTAGGCGAGCATGGCCCCCATCGAGTGCCCGAACAGGGCGTACGGCCGGCCGTCCTGCTCCTTGGCCAGCACCTCGCACAACGCCTCGACGAGCGGGGCGAGCTCGGTGAACGGCGGTTCGGACACCCGGTCCTGACGGCCCGGCAGCTGCACGCGCCGGCAGTCCACGCTCGGCGGCAGCAGGGCCGGCCACCGGCTGTACATCGAGACGCCGCCCCCGCTGTAGTGGAAGAGGAAGACGGTCGCCTCGGTGTCGGGCGACGGCTCCGCCGGACGGAGCCAGCCCGCCGGTGCCGACGGAGCCGGGGTGCGCGCGGTCACCGCGGCGCGGCCGACGGGGCGTACCGCTCCTTGAGTACCCTGCGCAGCACCTTGCCCGTGGGGTTGCGCGGCAGGGTGTCCAGGAACACATAGCCGTTCGGGATCTTGTAGTCGGCGATCCTGCCGCGCAGGAACACCATCAACTCCCGCTCGGTGGGCGTCTCCTGGTCCGGTCGGCGCACCACGGCGGCGCGCACGGCCTCGCCCCAGCGCGGGTCGGACACCCCGAAGACGGCGACGTCCATGACGTCGGGGTGCTCCCGGATCGCGTTCTCGATCTCCACGGGGTAGATGTTCTGACCGGCGACGATGATCGTGTCGTTGATCCGGTCGCGCAGATACAGATAGCCGTTGTCGTCGAGATAGCCCGCGTCGCCCATGTGCAGCCACTCGCCGACCATCATCTTCTCGGTGGCGTCCGGCTGCTGCCAGTAGCCGGCGAACCGGGCGGGGCTGCGCAGGCAGATCCGGCCGGTCGCGCCGGCCGGCAGCGTGTTGCCCTCGTCGTCGATGATCTTCACCTCGTTGCCGGGACAGACCCGGCCCGCGGAGGTGAGCACCGGGTTGCCGGGGATGTGCTCGGCCGCCGTCAGACAGGTCACGAAGCTGCCGGTCTCGGCCGCCGCGTACGCCTGCGCCAGCTCGCACCCGCCGAACTCCTTGATGCAGCGCACCAGGAGCTCGTAGTCGATGGGCGAACCGCCGTAGACGATCTTGCGGAGGGATTCGAAGGCCTCGGGGCTCGCCGCGGGCTCGTCCAGGATCATCCGCAGCATCGCCGGCGCCGCCCAGACGGTCGTCACCTTCTGCTCACGGATCAGCCGCACCGCGTCCTCGGCGACGAACATCCGCATGACGACACTGGTCGCCCCGACGTTGAAGCAGTGCAGGAACCACGCGAAACCGCCCGCGTGCAGCCCGGGGAAACAGGTGAGACTGCGGTCCTCGGGCAGCCAGTCGATCCAGTCCGCCCCGTGCTTCTGCATGTTCTCGATGAAGGTGAAGAACGACCGGTGCGGCAGGACCACCCCCTTGGGCAGGCCGGTGGTCCCACTCGTGTACATCTGGGCGATCGGTTCCTCGGAGTCCGTCGGCAGGCCCGGGTCGGTCTCCGGCATCCCCGCCTTCCAGGCGAGGAATCCGGCGGCCCGCCCGTCCGTGGTATCCATCTCGACCACGGTCCGCAGCAGCGGCAGCTGCGGCCGCATCCGCTCCAGGACCTTGAGGAACTCCGCCTCGACGAAGATGATCTCGGCGCGCGAATCCCGCAGGATGTGGTCCACCTCGGCCTTGATCAGCCGCCAGTTCACCGGTACGAGCACGGTCTTGCTCTTCGCGCAGGCGATCGCCAGCTCGTAGTAGTGCTCGGACTCCTTGCCGAGGTAGGCCACCCGGGCCCCGGGGGCCAGATCGGCACCCAGCAGGGCGTGCGCGGTGCGGTTGCTCTCCCGGTGCAGCTCGGCGTACGTCACCTCGCGGTCGTCGGCGACCAGGGCCACGACGTCGGGGCGGAGCCGCGCGTGCAGGGCCGACCTCGCGGTGACCGTCTGTTCCATGGGATCGCTCATGTCCCCTCCTTGACCTTTCGCTCTTCCAGAAACTCCACGAGCTGCTCGATGGAGGGATGGTCGAAGACGACCGAGGCGGGCAGCCGCAGCCCCAGACCGGTTTCCAGCACGCTGCGCAGATCGGCCGCCGTCAACGAGTCCATGCCGAGGTCCAGGAAGGCTGTGTCCGGGCCGATGTCCCCCGGGTCCTCCAGCCTCAGCAGCCTGGCGACCTCCGTGCGGACCAGCGCGGCCGTGGTGCCCTGTCCGGCCGCAGCCTGCCCGGCACCGTTCGGGCGCCCGGCCGCGGGCCGTTCCCCACCCCGGTCCGCCGGGACGGGAGCCAGCCGGCGGAAGGCCATGCCCGTGATCGTCAGCACCGGCTCCCCGCCCTCCAGCAGCAGGGCGTCGACCAGGAACGCCGTACCGGCGTCATCTCCCGGACGCCGCCGCAGGACAGCCCGCAGCAGCGCCGCGCGGGGCTTCTTGAACACCCGTACGCGACCCATGCCGACGGCCATGTACGCCGAGCCGTCGTCCGCCAGGGCCGCCAGACCCTGGGTCGCCGCGTCCAGCAGCGGTGGCGGCAGGTGCTCGGCCGCCGGGACGTCCCGCCCGTCCACCTCGCTGATCGCGAGGTCCGCGCCGAAGCGCTCGACCCACCGCACGCGGGAGAACTGCGGGCCGTAGTCCAGCCCGGCCGCCGCGTACGCGGCGCGGACCTCGTCGGCCTCCAGACGCCGCACCGGCTCCCCGCCCCGCTCCGCCTCCGCGCCCAGCCGCCGTACGAGGTCGTCGGCCGGCCCGTCCTGGACGGGAGCCCCGATCACGGCGGTGGCGTGCAGCCGCTCCGGGCCGCCGTCGGCCGCCCGGCCGACGATCTCCACCGCACCCTCGGCGGTCAGCCGGGTACGGAGCTCGACCGGCCGGTCCCCGAGGAAGAGCGCCTCGTGGAAGCGCAGATCCGTCACCGGCCGCGCGGTGCTGCCGTGCACCGCGTCCATCAGGGCGAGCACCGTCTCCACATAGGCACCGGCGGCCACGAACGGCCGCCCGCGCGAGGTGTGGTCGGCGAAGTAGGCGGGCGTCCGCGCACCGACCCGGGTGACGAACTCCCGTACACCGTCCTCCCGGGGGACCTCCGCACCCAGCAGCGGATGCGTCGCCGAACCCCCGCCGAGCCCGTGCCGTCCCACCTGGTCGGGCAGCCAGTAGCGGGTGCGCTCGAAGGCGTACGTCGGCAGCGCGACCCGCCGGCCCGCCCCGGAGGCGTGCACGGCGGCCCAGTCGACGGTCAGCCCCGCGCTGTACGCGTCGGCCAGCGCCTGGTGGATCGTGGCACCCTCGTCGTCCGACGGGCGCAGGCTGGTCAGCCAGCGGTGCCGGTCCGGCGGCACGCACCGCCGGCCCAGCGGTCCGAGCGCCGCCGAAGGGCCGATCTCCAGGAACACATGGCGTCCCCTGCCCGCCAGCGTGCCCATGGCACCGGCGAAGTCGACCGTCTCGCGGACATGACGCACCCAGTACTCCGGGTCCGACAGCTCCCCGCGGGTCGCGACCGCGCCCGTCAGGCACGAGACCAGCGGCAGGGACGGCTCGCGGAACTCCACCCCGGCCAGCACCTCGCGCAGCGGACCGAGGATCTCGTCCATCAGCGGCGAGTGGAAGGCGGAGGACACCCGCAGCGGCGTCACCCGCACCCCCCGCGCCCGCAGGGTCTCACTCACCTCGGCCAGCGACCGCGCGCCACCCGAGATGACGCACTGCTGCGGCGAGTTGACCGCGCAGACACTCATATCGGGCACCTGGGCCAGCACGGGCAGGACCTCGTCCACGGGGGCGGCCACGGCCGCCATGCCACCCGGCGCCGAGACCGACTGGATCAGCCGTGCCCGGGCCACCAGGAACGCCACCCCGTCGGCCGGGGTGAACAGACCCGCGACCGTCGCGGCGACGACCTCGCCGACACTGTGGCCCGCGACCACGTGCGGCCGGACGCCCCAGGACCGCCACAGCCCGGCCAGCGCGTACTCCAGCAGGAACAGCGAGGCGTGGACGTAGACCGTCTCGGTGAGCCGCTCCTCGGCGTCCGGAGCGGTGCCCAGCATCACGTCCCGCACCGACCGGCCCAGCTGCCGGACGAAGAGCTCGTCACAGGCGTCGACCCGCTCACGGAACTCCGGGAACCGCCGGTAGAGCGGCGCGCCCATGCCGACGTACTGCGAGCCGGACCCGGTGAACAGGAACGCCGCCTTGCGCAGATCACTCGCCGGGTGCGCGTCCTCGGCCAGCTTGCGCGCCGCCCGCTCCAGCAGCGCCCCGGCCTCCCCGCTGTCGCGCACCACACCGGCGACGCGGTGCGGGAAGTGGGCGCGGCCCGTGTTGCGCGTACGGCACAGGTCGGCCGCCGGCAGTCCGGGGTGCCCGGCCAGGAAGTCCCGCAGCCGCTCGACCTGGCGGGCCAGCGCCGGGCGGCTCTTCGCCGACAGCGTCAGCACCTGGGGCCCCGCGGCGGCCGGGTCCGTGGCGGAGGGCGTACCGGCGTGCGCCGGGGCCTCCTCCAGGACGGCCACACCGATGGCGCCCGCCACCCCGAAGCTGTTGACCACCGCTCGACGGACCGGTGCCTTCCACTCCACGCACTCCGTCGGCACGACCACCGGATAGGTGTCCCACGGGATCCGCCCGGACGGTGTCGTGTACAGATGCGGATAGATCACGCCCGCGCGCATCTGGAGGATCACCTTGATGATCCCGCCGAGACCGGCGACCGGCTCCATGTGCCCGAGGTTCGACTTCACCGAGCCGACGGTCAGCGGCTCGCCGTCCCGGTGGGCGGCGCCGAACACCCCGTTGATCGACCCCATCTCGATCGGGTCGCCCAGCGGGGTACCGGTGCCGTGCGCCTCGACGTACTGGATGTCGCCCGGCTCCAGCCCGGCCGCCGCCAGCGCCCGGCGCATCACGACTTCCTGGGACTTCCCGTTGGGGGCGGTCAGCCCGGCGCTCTCGCCGTTGTGGCCGATCGCGGTGGAGCGCACCAGCGCCAGCACCCGGTCGCCGTCCCGCCTGGCGTCCGACAGCCGCTTCAGGACGATCACTCCGCAGCCCTCGGCGCGCGCGTAGCCGTCGGCGGTCTCGTCGAAGGTCTTGCAGTGCCCGTCGGCGGCCAGCATCTGCCCCTGCGAGAGGATCGCGAAGATCTTCGGGTGGTGCAGCGCGTTGACCCCGCCGCACAGGGCAACCGAGCACTCGCCGCCGCGCAGCCCGGCGATCGCCATGTGCAGGGCCGTCAGCGTGGACGCGCACGCGGTGTCCGTGGTGAGGCTCGGCCCGTGCCAGCGCAGGAAGTACGACAGCCGGCCGGACATGGGATAGGCGCCCATCCCGGTGGCCAGTGTCCCGTCCAGCTTGTCGTACGGCACCGAGTCCAGCTCCAGTGCCTGGTCGAAGGGGGTGGCCCCGACGTAGACGCCGCCGTCGGACACCAGGGTCGGGTCGATGCCCGCGTTCTCCAGCGCCTCCCACGCGGTCTGCAGGAGCAGCCGCTGCTGCGGGTCGATGTACGGCGCCTGCTTGGGCGCGATGTTGAAGAACTGCGGGTCGAACTCGTCGATCCGGTCGAGGAATCCACCCCCCGCCGTACGGATCGCCCCCCGCGCCTGTGGATCGTCGGAGGTGAACGCGTCCACGTCCCACCGGTCGCGCGGCAGCGGCGATATCCCGCTGGACCCGGCGCGCAGGAAGGCGTCGAACCCGTCGGGCGTGTCATTGCCCCCGGGAAAGCGCAGGCCCATACCGACGACGGCGATCGCGTCGCCGTCCGTACCCGGCGAATCAGGCACCCGCATCGGAACTCTCCGCGAAGAGATCGGCGAGCAGATCACTCATCAGGTACTCCACGAGCTGCTCGGCCGTCGGGTTGTTGAACAGCACCGTCGAACTGATCGAGCACCCCAGGCGCTGCTCCAGGCGTTCCTTGGCCTCGGTTACCCGCAGCGAGGTGAAGCCCATGTCGAAGAAGCTCTCGGACATGGGGAACTCTTCGTCGGCGGTCATGAGAAGCGTGTCCTTGAACTCCTGGACGACGATTTCCTCAAGGGCCTCGGGCCGCTCGGATCTAGGTAGCTCTCGAATATTCGGCGGAGCCGAGAAAGAATCTGTCATCAGCCTCTACCCATTTCTGATACGGGTCGCTGGCGAGAGGTGCCGGTACGGATTCAGATTGAAGCAGAGCACGGTGACATACGGCTGATAAGGCACTGACGAAAGAGCCGCCGGCTCCCGGGAGTCGGCATCAGAAGCGCATCAGTGCGGCGTCAGTGGTGCGTGCCATAGTTTTCCCAGCACCAACGGAACACGGCAGCAGGCCGGTTCCGTACGGGAGAGGTAGCCGTAGCGGCCTAACGGATCTGCTTCTCGAAGTGGAAGGGCTCTGCCCTCGCAGGTTCGAATCCTGCCCTCTCCGCAACGCTGGTGGGCCGAATTCTCGGCCCACCAGCGCATTGTGGTGTCAATGGTGGCTCTCAGAAGGAGAAACAGATGTCGGCCGAGGCGACCCGCACGATCGTTGTCACGCGGATGTTCACGGACGAGGCGGGGGAGACCCACTTCGGCGAGGAGAAGGTCGAGGTGACGGAGAAGAACTTCGCGCCGCCGGCCCCCGCGATGTTCATGTCCAACCCGGCGGAGGCCAAGGCGAGCGTCTACCTGCTGCTGCCCGACGGCTACTTCGGTGACCTCCACCCCGCCCCCCGGCGCCAGATCATGACGCTCCTCCAGGGCGAGCTGGAGGTCGGAGTCAGCGACGGCGAGAAGCGGCAGTTCCTCCCCGGCGGCAGCGTCCTGGTCGAGGACACCACGGGCAAGGGGCACTCCACGCGGAGCGTCGGCGAATCGATCGTCCTCGTCGCCCAGCTGTGAGGTCCGGCCCGTCGTGCACGTGTGTGAAGTCGTTGGAGGGTAGATGAAGGTCACCATGTTCGAGCAGGCGCCGTACAGGTTCCTGTCACCGGACTTCGAGCAGCATCACGATTCGGTGTGTTCGACGCCGTACGGGCTGACGACCCCGGAGGGCGTCTACACGTCGATGCGGGACCACATCGACGAGCTCATGATCGGCGCACGGGCCGGACTCGACGGCGTCGCCCTGACCGAGCACGGCCAGAGCTCGTACGACCTCATGCCGAACCCGGACCTCGTGGCCGCCGCCCTCGCCTACGCCACCGAGGCCGAAGGGCTCGACGTGGCGATCTTCCCGATGGGGCGTTCGCTGGGGAAGTCGCGGGAGCCGGTACGGGTGGCCGAGGAACAGGCCATGCTCGACGTCATCAGCGGCGGCCGGCTCATCTCGGGCTTCCCGGTCGGCCTGAGCTACGACGCCAGCATCAACAACGGGGTGCCTCCGGTGGAGGTCAGGGGCCGGTTCGAGGAGAACCTCGAACTGGTCCTGCGCGCGTGGAGCGACCGCGAGCCGTTCGCCTGGAACGGGCGCTACCACCAGTACCCCCAGGTCAACATATGGCCACGGCCCCTCCAGGACCGCCCGCCGGTCTGGGTCACCGGCATCGGCAACCCGCGCACGATGCGGCTCACCCTGGAACGTGACTTCGGCTTCAACTACTTCGGTTTCGCCGGGGCGAAGCTCACCGGGAAGCGCATTTTCGACCGCTTCTGGGAAATCGCGGACGAGCTGGGTCTGGAACGCAACCCGTATCGTGTGGGATTCCTCCAGACGATCGCGGTGAGCGAGACGGACGCGCAGGCCGAGAAGGACTACGGAAAGCACGTCGAATATACGTACCGTAAGGGCCTGGGCGCCATTCCGATGGAAAAGCTGAGTCTGCCCGGCGGAATCAACATCCACGGTGTGAAGGCCCTTATCAAGGACCCCGCCGACTTCGGTATGTACAGCAAGATGCGTACGTCGAGCTATGCGGAACTCGCCGAGGCGGGAACGGTCATCGCCGGCAGCCCGGAAACCGTACGCGACCAGCTCGTCGAATACTGCAAGACCTACGGCATCGGAAACCTCCACGCGATGCTCGGATTCGGCTCGATGCCGAAGGAGCTGGTGGAGAAGAACGTGACCCTGTTCGCCACCGAGGTGCTGCCCCACCTGCGCAAGATCTGGCAGGAAGACGGATTCACCCACCACTGGTGGCCCAAGCGGCTGGGCGGCTCGCCCCGAGCCACGACGCAGAAGGTCGAGGTGCAGGCATCGTGACGACGGAAACCGCGCAGTTGCCCTTCCGCGAGGAGACGGCCGAGGTCTGGGGCGGGAAGCTCACCCTTCGGGTCAAGGTCGCGGGCAAGGGTCCCGCACTCCTGTACCTGCACGGGTCGATGGGCCTGGTCTGGGACCCGTTCCTGTCCCGCCTCGCCGAGAACCACACCGTGTACGCCCCGGAGTTCCCCGGCACCAGCCCGGCGGACGTCGACGCCGTGCACACCATCGACCAGCTCTCCGACATCGTCCTCGCCCATGAGGAGCTGGTGCGGACGCTGATCGCCGACGGTCCGCTCGTCGTCGTCGGACACGACTTCGGTGGCATGATCGCCGCCGAACTCGCCTCCCACTTCCCGCTGTTGGCAGACCGTCTGGTGCTGATCGCGCCGCTCGGCCTGTGGCGGGACGACGCCCCCGTCGCCTCCCTGGCCGCGGCGGCGCAGATGGACGTCCCCGGCCTGCTCTTCCACGACCCGGCCGGCGAGGTCGCCCAGGCGGCCCTGTCCTTCCCGGCCGACCCGGAGGCCGCCGTCGAGGCGGCCGCCGGCATGGTCTGGTCGCTCGGCAGCACCGGCAAGTACCTCTGGCCGATCCCGGACCGGGGCCTCAGGGCGCGGCTGCACCGGGTGGCGGCCCGGACCCTGATCGTCTGGGGCCGGGAGGACCGTCTCGCGGACGTCTCCTACGCGGACGACTTCGCCGGACTGATCAAGACCAGCGAGGTCGCGATCATCGACGGGAGCGGACACCTGCCCCAGGCGGAGGGGTTCAAGGAAACCGTCGCCAGAATCGAGGAGTTCCTGCGATGACGCAGGAGGTCGACCAACTGTTCGGCCTGCATGGCAAGACGGCTCTGGTGACGGGGGCCTCGCGCGGCATCGGCCGCGCGATCGCCCTGGCGTACGCCGACGCCGGGGCCGATGTCGCCCTCCTCGCGCGCGGCGTCGACAACCTGGAGGCGGTCGCCGGGGAAGTACGGCAGCGGGGCCGGCGGGCTCTCGTGCTCGCCTGCGACGTCCACGAACCCGACCAGGTCGAGGACGGCGTACGACGGGCGGCCGAGGAGCTCGGTCCGCTGGACATCGTGGTGAACAACGCGGGCGGTATCACCAGCGCCGGCCCCTTCCTGGAATCCTCACAGGAGCAGTGGCAGCGCGAAATGCGGCTCAATTTCGATTCGGTTCTCCAGGTGTGCCGGATCGTGGGCGGCGCGATGACCGGGAGAGGTCGGGGATCCATCATCAACATGTCCTCGATCGCCGGTGAGTCAGGGCTTCCGAATTTCTCCCCCTATGCCGTCGCGAAAGCCGCGGTCACCGCGCTCACCCATTCACTCGCCGCAGAATGGGCGAACTCGGGCGTGCGGGTCAACGCGATAACGGCGGGCTGGCTGCACACGGATCTCACCGATGTGCTCGTCACCGACGAGGAGCTGGCCGGGCGCCTTCTGGACGTGGTGCCCATGGGCCGGTTCGGAACCCCGCAGGACCTGGTCGGCCTGGCCGTCTACCTGGCCAGTGACGCCTCGCGCTTCATGACCGGAACGGCCGTCGTCATCGACGGCGGGGTCTCCTCGTTCTACGGTGGCTCCGCCATGCTGCGGCCCCCGGGGAACGAGCTGGTCTCCGCGGTTTCGAGTGGTGGCCTGTGACCCGTCCCCCGTGTGGAAACCGCCTCTGAGCGGGCAATCCGCGCACGCCTCCCCCTGTCTGGCCCATCACCGGTACGCCGGTGGTGGGCCAGTGGCGTACCCGCCCCCGTGTCACAGGGGCCGGTGCCGGGTGACCGCTATTCGAAAATAGGTACATGAGTTTCGGCCATATATGCACGTACAAGGTCACAGATCGTCCGGTCAGGTTCCTTCGGCCCTGAATTGCCGCTATTTTATGCGAACCAATCCGCCTTTCTCCACCGGAGGATCCGATGGCCATGCAGGAGCGAGCCGTCCGGACGAAACAGTTATTGATCGTCTCGGCCGCGGAAATATTCACCCACGACGGATTCGCCTCTTCCTCGCTCGCAGAAATCAGTTCACGGGCAGGTGTCAGTGGAGGTGCACTGCACTTTCACTTCAGGAACAAGCAAGTATTGGGTGAGGCGGTGGAGTCCGCCGCGCTGCATATGCTGCACGAAATAATGAAGAGCACTTCCGTCGACGGCCCGAGCCCTCTGCAGATCGTCATCGACGCATCGCACCTCCTGGCGGAGCGGGTCGCCGACGACGTGATTCTCCGGGCCGGGATGCGCCTCAGCAGCGACGCAACCTGGAAGGGCCGTGTCGAGCTCTGGCGGGAGTGGCGCTCCTGGGTGCAGACGGTCCTGATCGACGCGGGGGAGCAGGGGAACCTGGCGTCCGACATCGAGCTGAGTGACGCTGTGTGCGCGATCACGGCGACCGTGGCGGGTCTGGAGATGCTGGGCCGGATCGACGGCGACACCGACACGCAGTGGTGCTCGCGGGACACGATCACCCGCTTCTGGTACCTGATCCTCCCGCGCCTGGCCTCGGAGGCCGCCAAGCCCGCGCTCGTCGCCGAGGGCCCCCAGACGGGTGACCGGCTGGCCGTCTGACGGCCGGCCCGGGGCGCGGTCCGGGGGAGCGCCCGCGCCCCGGACCGCGCGCCCATGAGCCCGCGGTGCGCGGCCGGATCACGGCCGGTTCGAGCGCGGACCGTGGTCGGTTCGCACGCGGGTGCCGGAGCGCCGGTGCGCGAGTGACGCGAGTAGCGATGCATCTCGGCCAGCTGCCCGAATCGGTGCGCGGCGCCGACGGAAGCGGAACGGTGACGGGGCGCCCCGTCGGCCGGGGCCCAGGACCGGTCGGTCGCCCCGGGACCGCCCTTCGAAATCTCGAACAGGCTCGGGCCGCGGGCCGTCTGTGCAATCGCTTTCGGTCATTCTTCAGGGCTGATGAACCTTCTCGCCCGGTCAATGGCGGTCGTCGAATGAGTGACTCGCGCCGCCTCGCCGTGACCCCCTGTGCACTGTGTAATAGGCACATGCAACAGCGTGGGTCGAGTATTGCGGGAGTATTGCACGAGGGACGGGAACGAATCTTCGAGGGGTCCTATACAAGAAACCGATTGAATGGTTTCCTTTGAAGTCGGACCGGAGTCGGCCGCGAGGTCGGCCTCTCAGAGCTGATCGTCCTCCGTTCGAAAGGGTGATGGAAGCATGCTCCGAACATCTGCTCCGCTGCCAAGCGGAGTCAGGGAATCCGTCTACCCGCTCGTAAGGGGCCGTTCCGGGCCTTCGTTCGTGCCGATCGACGCTGCCCGGGAGGAGACCGAGGGCGCGGACCGAGGTGCGGGACCGGGGGTGCCCACGACCGACCCGTAGGCGTTCTCGGAGTACCCGGCGTGTGTACGTAGCAACGGGGAGATGAGCAGGTCGCGAAGGGAAACGTGACGTGGGGGAGCGCCGTCCGTGTTGACCGCACGGACGACTGCCGGCGTCACGGTCCGTGTGCCCGGGGAGCCGTGAGCCCCCGTGTGTGCCGTCCCGGCAGGCGCCCTGATCGGGCACGATGGTCATCCACCCTGACGTCTTCTCAAATGACCGAACGTGCCATTTCGCGGAGGGGTTATGCACTTCTTCATTCTCGGGCCCTCGGAAATTAAGTCCGGTGAACATATCGCCCAGCCGAAGGGTGCGATGCAACAATTGTTGTTCGCTTCTTTCATGGCGGTGGCCGGCAGGCTGGTAACGGTGGAATCTCTGGCGGATGAATTATGGGGAACGACACCGCCGAGCAAGATGAACAACGCTTTGCAGGCTCAGATAAGCAGACTCCGGCGTACTTTGGTCCGCGTGGACGGTGGAGCGGCCGACCGAATCATTACGACGGTCTCCGGATATCAATTCAACATCCACCCCGGTGAACTCGACGCCCAGGTGTTCCTGGATTCGGTCGGATCCATCCGTGCGAGTTCCGAAGCGGATCCCTGTCGCAGCGCGGCGGAATTGCGGCGGGCCATCAGGCTCTGGCGCGGACCGGTGTTCGGCGGGGTGGCCGGGGGGCCACTCTGCCGCACCGCGGCCTCCAAGTACGAGGAGGCCAGGCTGTCCGCCCTGGAGCTCCTCTACGAGATCGAACTGAGGTCCGGCGAGTACGCGAGGATCGTGCCGGAGCTCACGGAGACCCTCTCGCAGAACCCGATGCAGGAGCAGTTCTGCGGGCTGCTGATGATCGCCCTGTACCGGTCGGGCCGCCAGATCGACGCCCTCCAGACCTACCGGCAGTTCCGCCACCGGCTCAACGAGGAGCTGGGAGTGGAACCCTCACCGATGCTGCACTCCTACGAGAGCGCCATCCTGGAGCATGACGAGGCACTGCTGGAGCGGTCGGCCTCGCTGCGCTCCCTGAGCCTGCGCTCCCTGAGCCTGCGCACCTGACGGTGAGCGGCCGGTTCGCTCCCGGTTCGCCGGGAGCGGCTGCTGCCGCCCTCCGCCGCCTCAGGGGGCGACGGGGGCCCTCGTACGGGTGATCATGCGGCTCCGAACGGGTGGCGGCGGACACAGGGGTCCGCCGCCGATCCTACGATCGAACGGTCCGGCGCGGGCGTGACGCGCCCTCCGATCGACCACCTGAACCCGGAGTCCCTGTGAGCCCTTTCGTATCCCGCCGGCCTGCTCTCCGGGCGGCGTGACCGTGGCCTCCGTCGTCAGGGAGATCACCATCGAGGCCAGTGCCGACGACGTCTGGGCGGTCATCGGGGACTTCGCGGAGGGGCCGCCTCGCATGGCACCCGATTTCGTGGTCAAGACGGAGCTGGCGTCCGCCGACGTACGGGTCGTGACCTTCGCGAACGGGGTGGTGGCCCGTGAACGGCTGATCTCCCGGGACGACGAGGCGCACCGCATCGTCTGGGCGGTCATCGGCGACACCATGTGTCCCGCCCACGACAACGCGTCATTCCAGGTCCTTGCCGAGGGGGAGCACCGCAGCCGCCTGGTGTGGATCCGCGACGTGCTGCCGGACGAGATCGCCCAGTCGTTCGCCGCGACGATGGACCAAGGGCTCCTGGTCATCCGGGAGACGCTGACGGCCACCTGAGCCGGGTGGGCTCAGGTGGCATGGTGAGCGAGCTGGCGGAGAGGGCAGGATTCGAACCTGCGCAAGCTGTGAGGCTCCTCCCGGCTTGCGCCGGGATCCCGTTGGGCCGCTACGGGAACCTCTCCTTGATCGTGCGTGGTGCTGGTGGTGGTGCAGGTGGTACTCGCGGAGAGGGCAGGATTCGAACCTGCGCAAGCTGTGAGGCTCCTCCCGGCTTGCGCCGGGATCCCGTTGGGCCGCTACGGGAACCTCTCCCCTTTGGTGCGCCTTGCTGCTCTGAGAACAACTATGGCAGAGCGCTCTGTCACCACGCTGACACGTAGCTGATACCCCCGGAGAGGCTCGCGGAAGGCGCCCCGGACGCGATGAAGGCCCGGTCCGCTTTCGCGGACCGGGCCTTCATCGATGAGGGTGAGTAACGGGACTTGAACCTGTTCTGTGTTCCGATTGTGACCTGCGGCTTTGCTGGGAAAGCGGACGAATGGGTGCAGATGTATGACGTGAAGTGCCGCGGTGTGCCGCTGTGTGCGATTCGGTTTGGCCATGGCCAAACGCCCTCACCGCGTAGGAGCCAGGTGGCGGTGGAGACGAGTGACGAATCTCCTGGCCGCGCATCTCCAGGAGAGCGACTGACGCGGACAGCGAAACGGCCCCGGAGCGCTTCCGGGGCCGTTTGCGAAGGGCGGAGGGCAGATTCAGGACGCGCGCCCGGTCGTGGAGCGGGGAATCGGTCGAAGGGCTCGGAGAGGGCTCGGGCCGATGGCGGCACAGGGCGCAGCCAGGTTTGCCGTGAATGGTTCTTGGTGAAAGAGAGCCACGATGCGTCGGAGGTCCCCGTCAGTGAAGCGGACGCGTCCCCCCAGTTTGCTGTGCGGCATCTTCTTGATGTGGCGGCGCAACCACGACTCATCAACTTTGAGGATGGCGGCGGCCTCCGCGTAACCGTGGAGTGAGATCGGTGGATGCACTTCTTGCGTCAAGGCGGTTCTCCTTCTTGCGACCGCCGCAGCTTGTACGGAGCGGTGCGCTTTGGAGGAGCCGGACTTGGCTGATAGGTGCCGTCAGGCTTGGCGGCTCATTGGGATTCGCCGAGATACAGATGGAGGCAACGTCTACCGGCTGGTGACGGCTGTACTGCGGAAGGTGCTTGGCCTGGAACGCCGGCATGGCGGCGAAGGCAAGAGCGCAGCAGGCGGCAGTGGACGTACTGCGACGGCGACATGGGGCTGACAGGCCATCAGGATCACTGACCTGCCCTACCAGGGCGTTATGTACCTTACAAAACGGACAACGTGCATGCGGGGTGCGCGTAGAGCCATAAGTGTCGCCGCCCGTGCCAGTCTCGTTGATGTCCTCGTTCCTTCCCCGGGAGGGCCCGAGGCAGAAACGGTCCGGATCTGGCTCGACTCACTGGACGACCAGGCGGTCGTGGAGCGTGCCGTCCGTCTGGGGGTGTACGCGGCCAACCGAATGAACTGGTCAGGGTGTGCTGCGAGCTGATCGCCGAAGCCCTCAGCCGCAACGAGCGCAACCCGAGCCCTCGCGCACGGACGACGGCGAGGCGTAGGAACGGGCAGCGGGCTGCCCCGGAGGTCCCGACGCCCTTGCACGGGGACGGCGTGATACGGCTGCGTACGGACGTCCTATGCGTACGCAGCCGGTGTGGTCATGCCGCTGACGCGACCTGGAGGCTTTCCACGATCTGAGACGGCAGGATCGCCCGTGCCGGGGCGCTGTCGGCAGAGGTGAGGTAGGCGAGGAGCCTTGTCGGTTGTTCCGGTCGGCCGAGAGGGACCGGTTCGACACGGCGCCATCCCCGGGTGGACGCCGCCTTGATGGCGGTCAGGTAGGTGTTCTCGCTCATGCGTCCCAGGGTCCGGGCACGCATGAGCAGAGCGGCCAGGGAAACCTGCCACTGCCGTTTGAGCGCGAACAGGGTCGGCCAGTCGACCGTGGTCGGCAACTGGTCGTGGATGTCCTCGGCGGGCATGAGGAAGGCCGCCGCGAACTGGTGGGCCTGGGTCTCGACCTCTTTGACACCCCAGATCTGCTCGCCATGCAGCACGAGGTGAGCGAGTTCGTGCGCGCTGTCGAAGCGGGAGCGGGCACGGTCGTTCTTGTCGGCGCCCAGGACGATGACCGGATGGTCGGGAAAGGGCAGGGAGAAGGCGTCGACGTCCGTGTTGCCGAGGGGAAGGCGGATCACCGCGATGCCGTGCATCTCAAGAAGTCCCACGATGTCGGGGACTGGCCCTGAGGGCAGCCCCCACATCGTCCGCACTCGGGCCGCGGTCTCCTCGATCTCGGCTCGTTCGGCCTGTAGTCCGCTCACGGGGAGCGTCGGCACGTCGCCGGCGCAGAACCGTTGCGCGGACGAGGCATGGACGGCCAGATCGTGGGCGACGTGAGCGATGGCCCGTGCGCGGCGGCGGTCGGGCACCGAGGTCCGGCGCAGTGATCGAAAGAAGCCTTCATGGCTTTCGATCATCGCTTCATGGAAGAACGTCGGGGGCACGCCAAGGACCGTGGCCAGGACACCGCTCGTGTCCTGGCTGGGCCGTGCCGCGCCGCTCTCGAACTGGCTGATCGCGGCAGGAGTGAGCCCGCTCTCGCGGGCGAGCTGCGCCTGGCTCAGCCCGGCTAGTTCGCGGGCGGTCCGCAGCCGAGAGTGCTCGAACGCCTGCGTGCTCATCTCTCCCCTTGTCTGACCTGTCTGATCTTGATCTCCACATCTTGGCGGAACACGGAAACCGCACACGCTCCAGGGTGCGTGGCTGACACAGACCTTACGACTTGCGTGTGGAAACCCGCACGGAAATATGTGTCGTGATATTAAGTACTCTCGATGGCGGAGATCCGGCCTCGGCGGGCGGAGCCTTCGAAAAACCCATGGTGCGGGGGCGGTTGAAGTGGCGGAGCGTTTCCAGATACTGGCCCTCGACGGCGGCGGCTTCCGCGGCATGTTCTCCGCCGCGGTCCTGGCCCGCCTCGAGGAGGATCTCGGTGTCCGCATCGCTGACCACTTCGACCTGATCGCGGGCACCTCGACAGGCGGGATCATCGCGATGGGCCTCGGGCTCGGGCTGTCCCCGCAGCAGATCCTGGAGTTTTACACCGAGCACGGGCCACGCATCTTCCGGGACCGCAGCCGCATGCGGAGCCTGAGGCACCTGGTGCGCGCGAAGTACAGCACGGAACCGCTGCGCGCGGCTCTTGCCCAAGTCTTCGGCGACCGGACCTTTGGGGAGAGCACCAAACGCTTGGTGATCACCTCCTACAACATCGCCGCCGACGACGTCTACCTCTTCCGGACCCCGCATCTGCCAGGCCTTAAGCGCGACTGGCGCGAGAAAGCCGTCAACGTCGCGCTGGCCACCTCCGCCGCGCCGACCTACTTGCCTGGGATGCCCCTGGACGGAGCACGACTCGTCGACGGCGGCGTCTGGGCGAACAACCCCGTCATGGTGGCGCTGACCGAGGCCGTGGGCCCGCTGTCCGTGCCCCTCGACACGATCCGGGTGTTCAGCCTCGGGACGACCATTGATGTCCGCCACCGCCACCGTCGTCTGGACCGCGGGGGCCTGCTGCCCTGGGCCGGCGACGCGGTCGAGGTGCTCATGCGCGCGCAGAGCGAGAGCGCCGCCAAACAGGTACGCCACTTCGTCGGCAAGGACAACGTGCTCCGTCTCAACCCAACGGTCCCCACCGGCGCTGTCGCACTGGACGACGTCGACATCAAAACCCTCTCCGGGCTGGCCGGACACGTCAGCCGGGATGCCTCCCCAGCCGTCCACCGCACCTTCTGCGATCACCTCGCACCCCCATTCGTTCCGCTGCACCCCGCTTGTAAGGAATGACGTGAACGTGCACCACCAGACTCGGTCTCACACTGACTCGCCCGAACAGATGCTCTCCATGCTGCTCGACGGCGCCGTGGAAGTACTCGACATCTCCCCGCACCTCCACGACACCGCGGTTCAGCGCTACAAAGAGGTGGGGACCTGGCTCGCCGAGAACGGCAGCCCCGGATGGGAGATCCACCCCCAGGGCTCCTTCCTCCTCGGCACCGTGGTCCGCCCGAGCACGGAGACCGGCGAGTACGACATCGACCTCGTCTGCCAACTCCCGCTGCAGAAGGACAGCACCGCGAAAGAGGAACTCAAGCAGCGAGTCGGCGACCAGCTGGTGGCCTATCGGCGATGGAAGCAGCGCCAGGGCCACACCGACGGTCCCGACAGCCTCGAAGCCCGCCGCCGCTGCTGGACGCTCGGATACCCAGGCTTCCACCTCGACGTTTTGCCAGCCATCCCCGACGAAGAACACCCACCCACAGGGATCTTCCTGACGGACAAGAAGCTCTACAAGTGGCAGAACGGGAACCCCCGCGGCTACGCGGACTGGTTCCACACGCGCTCGGAACTCTCCCGCGCCCTTCTCGAAAAGCGGCACGTGGCCAGTGTCGCGGAGGTCCCCGTCCACCACATTCGCAGCACCCTCCAGCGCCTCGTCCAGATCCTCAAGTGGCACTGCATGGTCTTCTTCGCCGAAGACCCCGACAACCGGCCGCCGTCCATCCTCCTGACCACGCTCGCCGGGCGCGCCTACCGCGGCGAGGACGACCTGTTCACCGCCGTGCGCAACGTACTCGCCGCTATGCCGCAGTTCATCAAGGTGGAAAGCGGCCAGTGGTGGGTTCCCAACCCGGCCCACGTAGAAGAGAATTTCACCGACAAGTGGAATGAATATCCTCAGCGACGCAAGGCCTTTCTTTCCTGGTTCGACGAGATCTGCATGAACATGGACACCCTGGCCTCCACGGAGTCCAAGGGCCTGGACCTGGTCCACTCCCACCTCGCCAAATACTTCGAGCCCGGCCCGGTAGACCACTCCTTCGCGCGCTACGCGACCCGCGTGAAGGCCCCCGTCGGCCAGCGCATGGGCGCCACCGGACTGCTCTCCACCACCGTTGTCGGTCCCCGCAGGAAGCCGAACAATTTCTATGGCCAGCATCCCGACGCGCGCGGTTAACCTAGGCCGCCAGATGGCCGCGATCAAAGCGGTCATCCCCAGCGCCCGAGGGGCCGTCCGGGGCGGTGAACTCACCTGCACGCTCACCCTGCAGCCCACCCCCGTGAGTAGGAACTACACGGTGCGGATCGCCTACCGTCACCGGCGCAGGCCACGCGTGACTGTCACCGACCCGCCGCTGGCGCTGCATCCGGACGCCACGGCGCTCCCGCACATCTACCCCGACGGCGACCTGTGCCTGCATCTGCCTGGCGAGTGGAGGGACCATATGTTCCTCGCGGACACGATCTTGCCGTGGACCTCGGCATGGCTTCTGCACTACGAACTCTGGCTGATCCTTGGCCGCTGGACCGGCACCGGCGACGCGCACGCAGTGCCATCACCCGCGAGCCGGATCCGATAAGCGATTCGCAACCCCAATCTCCTTCTCCGCCCATCGGGAGATGCGTGCGATGAGGCTCTGCCGCTCCCTTATCCCACGACCGACTCCCGGGTATGGCAGGGGAGGATCAAGCCCTGCGGCTAGGTAAGCCGCAGCCTATGGGGCCGACGTGGTGCGTCACCGGGTGAGCGATCATCCTGCAGCCCATCTGACAGCCGGAAGCTCCATGATGGCTCGCCTCAGCGAGCCCGAGATCCAAGACGGGCGGCGAAGCCACGTGCTAAGCGCGAGGTCGGCCTCCCTCAGCCGTTGAACGCCCGGCGCCAATCGACGCCGGGCGTCTCCCGGATCATGCGTGTCGAGCAGTTTCGGCGCGATGTCGAGTGTCGCGCCCGTGGCCAAGCACTCTGGGGGCGGCAGGGTGTAGGGCTTGGAGGTCTTCCTCTTGCCCAGGGTGTTGAGCAGGGCTCGGCCTGCGCGACGCGGGAGGCGTACTCCGCATCGAGGGCGGCGGCCAGGCAGGGTGTGCTCGCGGGCGACGGGCGGAGCGCAACTACCTGGGCCGTGAACCGGCTTTCCCGCGAGTGCACCGTGTTTCGCGGTCGCGGCGGACGAGAGCGTGCTCGTCAATTGTTGGAGACAGGCCGCGTCGCACTGTTCCTTGATGGACTCGATGAAGTTAGCGGCAAGCTGAGGGGCGCGATGGTGAGTGCGCTGGGGCCCGCGCCGTTCCGGTTGGTACTGATCTCCCGTACCAAGGAGGCTACTCTCACTGCTAAGAAGGCCCGGTTGGGCGGCGCCGTCGCCCTCGAGCTTCAGCCGGTGCAGCCCGCCGACGCTGCCGAGTAACCCCGGCGCCCGCTCGACGCGACAGCCGGGCCGCCAACCTGCCCCAGCCCACGAAATTCCGCACCTCGCAAGCACAGAGCCTCGTCAGCGAACCGACGAGGACTTATGAATGATCGAGGTTAGGGGGCGCAGAGCCGCATGGCCGGCTAGTCAAAATGGGCGACCGCGTCGTCACGGACCAGCGTGCCTGACCATTTTCTCAGCGCGGATCATTTCCAAACTTCGTTGAGAAACAAGGGCGGCAGGGGGGGAATTCGCCCGTTTGGCTGGCTGAGGGTGACGTACCGCAGGGCGCGCCAGCGTTGCTTGAATTCGGCGGCGGCGCGTTCACTGAGCGCACAGATGCTTCTGATCAGGCCGTTTGTGGCTCGTGTGTCCACGGGCAGGGCCTGCTCGGACTGGCTCTTGGGGCGCGGACTGGGACGTGGAACCCGAGCGCTCATGCCCCGTTCTCCGTGTGGAGGATCGCTGCCCTGGCTGCCCAGGCCAAGATGCTCTGTCCCCGCATGGACAGTCCTAGTCGGTTCCAGTGGAAGATCACGTGGTAGCTGAGTACCTGTCGCAATCCGCGGTCGAGCGTTCCGTCCTGGACTGCGTGGCCGAGTTTCTGCCCCGCGTCGCGGAAGGCGGTGGCCCACTCGGCGACGGGCTCCAGCGGTCCGCCTGGGCGCAGCAGAGCTTTGCTGTCGGCGAAGAGTAGGGGCCGGATCTCCCGCGCGCGGGCGTCGAGGCTGTCAGTTGGGACATCATTGATGGCTGAGCGGTGTTCTTCTGTGATGACGCGGTGCCAGACATCACCTTGCTCGTACCACTCCAGTTTGGCCGCGCGCATCATGAGCGTGCAGAGAAGGACGGATAGCTCGCGAGGACCCACGGCCAGGCTGCCGCGCTGCCGTAACTGCTGTGCCTCCAGGCTGTCAGTGATGAACAGGGCGTGCGCGGCCGTCATGCCGGCCGACCCTCCGAATGCCGCAGTCTCTGGCTCGTATATGCCGGGCCACCATCGTTGGAGATGCCCGGAGGAGACGAGGCGGTCCAAGTCGTGGCCGATAGTCAACTTGGCCCCGATTGTGGGCCGTAGGCGCAGGCGTAGACGCCAGCAGGGGTGCTTGCGTGTGTACCACCAACCGTCGATGGCGCCGGCGACTTCAGCGTCTCTCAGGACGGGCAGCACGTGCGTGGTGAAGGTGGTGTCGGCGTTCGCCCAGTTGGTGAAGTGGAGGTATGCCTGCCACCAGCCGGTGGTGGCGGAGTGACGGTCCAGGGCTTCTCGGCCGGCCTGGTCGTAGACCTTCACGGCATCGGACAGGGCCATGGCGTCGATCCGGTACTGGTGCGCGACGTCGGCGATCGGTAGGCCGGTGAGGACAGCGAGGACCGCGCTCTGAATAGGGGGCGGCTCCGCCTGGGTCAGTTGATCAGGAGACATGAGTCCCATCCGGTGATCGGGGCCTGCTGCGAGGCAGACGTGGTGAGGGCGAGCGCGGTGCCGGCGTCGCCGTTGATCAGCCCGGCCGCGTGGAGGCCGGGCAGCTGGGCGTGCGCTGCGAGAATGCCGCCGAGGCGTGCCGGGAGGGTACGGAGGCGGGGGTCGACAGCGTCGGCGGCTGCTCGGGTGACGGTCTGGTAGATGCCTGCCCAGCCGTGGCACAGGCCGGAGTCGGTGACGTGGGCCAGCTGTTCGGGGTCGGTCAGGGCGCTGTACAGGGCGTTCTCGTAGAACGCCTGGACGTCGGGGGCGCGCAGGGCGAGCCCGGCGAGTTGCCCGGCTCGTGCGATGCCCGTGGTTCCGTAGCACCAGCTCGGCCGGGTGGGAGCGTCGTGGTGCGGGCGCCCGAGGCCGAGGTCGCGGCGCGAGATGTGCTCGGGCCACCAGGGACCAGAGGGACTGAGCTGGCACCAGGCGTCAAGGTGTTCGCAGATGCTCCATATGGCTTCGCGGTGGCCGCTGACGGTGATGCCGCGGCGCATGGCCTGGGCCAGCAGGAGAAGCGGACCGGTGATGCCGTGGGCTGCACCGAAGTTGCCGTGGCCGCCCGGGAAGTGGGGGGACTCGCCGCGGGCCGGGTCGTGGCGGACCCACCAGCCCGGCAGACCGCGGCCGTCGGGGACGAGGGGGCGGGTCAGGGCAACGAGGTACTTCAGGACCCGTTCCAGGGGGAGCCCTTCGGGGTCGGTCCGCAGGAGGTACGCCCCGATGCCGGTGAGGCCGTAGAACAGGTCGTACTCGGCGAACGTGGGCAGGTCGCCCTTGCGGATGCGGGTGAGCGCGGCGTCCACGCGGCGGTGGGTCAGGTCGGTGATGTGCTGGTGCAGGGTCCGGCGCGCCGGGTCGTACAGGTGCTGGAAGGACGGCGGGACGGTGGTGAGGACGAAGCCGAGGGCCGGGGCGCCGAGGAACAGTCCGGCGGTGTCGGCCGCGCTGATGTGCCCGGCCGCTGCGGCGGTGATCCATCGGTGGGCGGGGCGCCAGGAGCTGCCGTGACGGCTGGCCATCTCGATGTGCAGCAGGCTGATTCCGGCGGCGCCGTCGGCGAGGGACTGCACGGCCCACGGCTCACTCGGGGGCAGGGGAGCGGGTTGTGCGAGGTGGGCGGTGTACTGCTCCAGGATCGTCGCGGTGGTGGCAGCCGGCGCGGTCATCGGGCGGCCATCCGGTGCTGGAGGGCCGCGGTTCGTACGAGCCGGATCGTGGTCTCCTCGGCGCGCGGGTCAACGCCCAGGGCCCGGACGTGGTGCTGATGCAGGAGCGACCGGGCGACGCCGAGGGGATCACGCTGACCGGTCAGGGCGTTCCGGTAGGTGTCCACGGCGACGGCGCGGGCCCGCCATGCTTCGGCGACCGCAGGGCCGCCGGGGAGGGCCGCGAGCGCGGAGGCGCCGTTCGGCGCGGCGAGTTCGAGCACCTGGGTACGCAGGGCCCGGTTCAGTCGCCCCGTGCCCCGGGGGAGGTTGCGCACTAACCACTCCTCGGCCGCGCCGTTGTTCGGCGCCAGGGCGGTGACGAGGTGCAGGGCGCTGGCCGCGGCGAGGGCCTGCGGGGCGAAGGCGTCAGTGCGCTCGGTGAGTTGGATCTGCGCGAGGGCGGCGGCGGAGTCTGCGGCGAACACCTGGTGCGCGGCGTCCATGGCTGCCTCGCTGCCGAAGCGCCCAGCCTGCGGCTGGTAGGGAGCCAGGACGAGCCCGGCCGCCAGACCGGTCCCGTGCAGGCTGTCCGCCCAGGTACGAACGTGTTGGGCGGCGGCCCCGTATGCGTCCGGCGGCAGGTGCAGCGTGACGTCGAGGTGCTGGTCGGCGTCCGGGCGGGCCATCTCCCGGTGCCGGGTGAACCACCAGACCGGCGGGGTGTCGCCGAACGCGGCGAGAAGGCTGGGCAGGTGGCGGCTCAGGATCTCGTCGTAGCGGCGCGGGTGGGCGTGGAGCTGCGCGAGCAGGACGTCACCGGCGCCCGGAAGGTGCCGCCCGGGGGCGGGCGGGGCGGCGGGGCGCGGCCGTGGCACATCGGCGGTGTCCAGCTGCAACCGGCCCAGAGAGAGCCAGATCTCGTGTGCCCGTCCGATCCAGCCGTGGGCGTCTGCGTCCGGGACTTCGCGCAGCTCAAGACGCCGGGCGTTGTCGAGGTGGGCGCGTAGGGCCCGGCGGTGGACCGGATGGGACAGGTCGAGGGGGAGGCGCTGGTCGTACTCGATGATGGCGACCTGCATGGGGACCCGCAGCCGGTCCCGCCAGGCGGTGAAGACGCTCTCCCACTCCTCGGTCGAGGCTTTGCGGCCGGGCAGATCGGCGGCCATCAGCAACCATCGGGCCTGCGTGAGGATGGTGCGGCGGTAGCGCACGCGCGGGAGGAACGGGAGCCGAGCGCCGGCGCCGAAGTCGAACGGCTTGTAGGCGGCGTACCGCCCGTTGGCCACTTCGGCGAGGAACCGGGCCAGTGGTGGTGTCTGTGTCCCGCCTTCCAGGGCGTGCAGAACCCGCACGTCGATGCGCCGGCCGGTGGAGAGCTGCACGAGGTGGAAGCTGCGCGGGTCCGCGGTGACGGCGATGTCAGCGAGAGGGATCGTCGTCTCGTCCGTCTCCTGGTGGCCGGACAGCTCGACGACGTGCGGCAGCAGCCGAGGCGTACGGGTGACGTTCTCGTTGCGGTGGCGGCGCGGCGGGAACACGAGCTGCGCCGTGAGGCCGTCCGGCGCCCCGTGATACGTGGCAGCGAGCGCGTCCTGATGCTCGGGCGGCAGGACGTGGGCGAACCGGCCGGCCATGCTGCTGCCGGGGCGGGGGACCGCGGTGAGGAGGACATCGAAGGTGCCGCTGGACAGTGCCCGGGTGCTGGGTGAGTGGACTTCAAAGGCGGCCTCCACCCGGGGTACGAACAGCCGCTCGTCCTCTCCGGCGGCCTTCTCCAAGGCGTCGACCATGTCGTCCGTCAGCCGCAGTTCATCGCGGCCGTCCAGGAGGACTTGCTGCATCAGCGCGAGCAGCAGTTCATCGCGGTCGGTGCGCACCTTCAGGGCGGCGCCACGTTCGGAGCCGACGTATCCGGCGGGCAGGCCAAGGCCGCTGTCGGCGACCAGGTCCATCACCGGCACCAGGGCCCCGACGCCGTACCAGGCCCGGAAGCGGCGGTGGTAGTCGCGCCAGTGCTGGTAGCCGTAGGGCTGCGGGGTGGTCCGGTAGAGGGCCGACACGGCTGCTTGCACTTCCGCGATCACGGACTGCGGGAGCTGGGTCTCGCAGTCGAGGGCGGTATCAATGAGCAGCGGGGTCGGGGTGACGGTGGTGAGGGCGCGCATCCGCGCGGCGACGGCGCTCACGCTGGTGTCGGAAAGCGTCGGCTGGTGGGCAGACACCTCGTCGCGCAGCGCGTACAGCGCGTGGACCAGGTCCCGCACCTCGGGGACGTCGTCCGCCTGGTGCCGGTCCAGTTCGCGGCACAGGTGCTGAAAGCCGTCCACGGTCGTCATGGGCGCCCAGAGGCTGGTGATGAGGAACTGCTGCTCGACCAGGCTGGTGAGAAGGGCGTCGATCTTCTCCGGTGTGGCCTGCGGGAAGCCGTCGCGCAGGTGGCTGTGGAGGTCGCCGTAAGGGATGGCGGTGCGGGCCGCGTCCATGGCGGCGGCCACCGGCCGGGCGTTGCGGACGGATATCTCGACCGGGGCCAAGAGGACGGCGTGACCGTCGGAGGGTGGGCCCGGCGCCACGAGCCGGTCACCGCGGGCGCGGGCGGCGTTGTTCGCGACGAGCGGCAACCGCTTCAGCAACGCGGGGGTGCGCTGGAACCGGAGAACCATGTCGGTGACCCATTCGGCGTCCGGCCGGATCATCGCGCGGTGCTTGTCGCGCCACCGCGCAATCGCCCGGGGCCCGACGGACACCGGGGCGATGCCGGCGAACAGGCCGAGCGGGGTCGGCCGGTGCTGCCACCGCAGGAGATAGGAAACCGTCGACAGCGCGGTGCGGCGGACGTGACGTGGCTCAGTCTGCCGACCCCGGACGACGGCCTCGATGGCGTCGGACAGCACGGGGGTGGCCAGCTCCAGCGCGTTGCGAAAGTCCTCGCGCTGCCAGATGCGGTTCAGCCATCCGCGGGTGACGGCCACGTTGTCCAGGTCGAGGGTACGGGGGATGTCTGCCGGCCCGGGGCTGGTGGTGGCGCGCAACATCGCAACGCCTTGCCACTGGTATCCGGCGGCTGCTCGGGAAGCCATGAGGCCCTTCCATGAGGCGGCGCGGGGAGGGGAGAGGGGCCCGTGGGCCGGGCGAAGCGCTTCGCCCGGCCCACAGATGAGGGGTCGGCCTGGATCAGGCCGGGTCCTCCGTAAAGGAACCGCAGGCGGAGGCACCGGTCGCGCAGGTGGTGCCGCAGCCGTCGCCCGTGGAGCACATGAGATGGCCATACGAGTGCTCGGCGATGACGACCTTCACGTCCAGGGGCGCGAAGTCGTCGTCGTCCAGGCCCGCCAGCGGGGCGGGCGCGACCGGGGGCGGGGCGAGAGTGGCGCTCGTCATGATGTGCCTTCCTCTTGTTGGGGTGGTGCGGGACGCCCTGGCTCCCGGTGTTACGCCGAGGGCCAGGAGAGCGAGATCCGGCTGTGCACCTTGTCGATGACCCGGTCGGCCGGGATCTGGTCATCGGGAGTGCTGGCCGGATAGACCCGGATGACCGGGCTGGGGCCGCCGCGCCGGTTGGCCTCCCAGTCGCGGAGCACGTCGGCGATCCTGTCGGCGAACTGCTCCGCGTGCGGGCCGAGGGCATGCACGCCGTACTCCAGGTGCTTGTTGTCCTCGGTGCGGCGGGTGACGAGGTAGGCGAAGGTGTCGTCCTCGACGGCCGCGAGGGCGAACCGCTTGTTCACCGGGGCGACCAGGCCCGTGTCCGTGTTCTCATCGACGGCCATCGTGCAGAAGCCCGGCAGGCTGATCGCCATCGCCATCTGGAGCGTGTCGATGAGTTCCTGGATGCGGACGGTGACGCCGGTCCACAGTTCGTGGCGCGGAAACGTGACGGCGTTGTCGAGCCGGTGCGGGTCGGCAGGCAGGCCGTCATCGAACTTGAGCCCGATCTCCGGGGTGCCGTTGACGAGGAGGAGTTCTTCCCGGTGGGCGTTCGAGCCCTGCATCGGGACGAAGCCGCAGATCCGCGCCGACTCGCTCTCCAGGCAGGGGCCGTGCTCGCCCTTGACCTGGGTGAAGGCGACCGACCGAGTCAAGCCCCGCATCCGCAAAGGGACGACGAGCCGGCCGCCCTGCCTGAGCTGCGCGGTCCAGGCCGGGGAGATGTCCCAGGCCCCGGCGGTCACCATCACGATGTCGACCTCACAGAGGTCCGGGATGGGCTCGGCGGCGTCGGCGGTGACGACGTGCACCCGGCCGTAGCCGTGCTCGTTCAGGAGCCGGCGCGCGCGGTCGGTGACGACGGGGTCGATGTCCACGGTGACGACTTCACCGTCCTCGCCAACGAGTTCGGCGAGGTAGGCCGCGTTCAGCCCGCCTGAGCCGATCTCCAAGACCCGCATCCCGGGCTCCACCCGGGCCTGCTCCAGCATCATGGCCTGGATCTGCGGCGCGGAGACGGAGCTGAGCTGCACGCCGTGCTCGTCCGTCTTGGTGATCACGGCGGCGTACGTGTCGTACGCCTTGTCCAGAGGGGTGTCAGGGGTGAACTCGTGCCGGGGCACCTTACGCATCACCGCTTCGATCTCCGGGGAGGAGATATTGCCGTCCGCGCACAGTTCGTCCACCACCTTGTTCCGCAGGCGGGTCGCCTTGTTGGGTTCGACGGTCGTGTTCGTCATGGACTTCCTTCGGTCGTTCGTGTTCAGGGGTGGGTCGGCACGGCGTGCCGGGGGGCTATCGGCGAACGCTCTCCGTTCTCGTCGGACCGACTGCGGACGGCGGTGTCGTGCCGGACAGCTCGCGAGGGCTCGGCGCCGGTGGTGAGCCGCCCGGCGGTCCTGTCTGTACCACTCAGGAAGGCCGGGCGGCCGTCTATGCGGCGGGCACAAGATCGTCCAAATTGACGGCCTCGTAGTCCCGCAGTTCGCGTACGAGTTGGCTCGCCAGGAACCAGCCCAACTGGGGATGCCCGTACGCCACGGGCGCGTCGTCGTCCTCAACAGGAAGCGGCTCCAGGCCGGTGGCGGTGAGGCGGTACCGGGAGCCGATGACACCCCAGACCGATGTCGCCCGCGCGCGGAAGGCGACGTGGCCCTTCCGCAGATGCGGGCACAGCTCTATGGCTGACCGCAGGTGCTTCAGACACACCGGTGGCTGGGCTGTCCTCATCGGCTCACCGGCGCGGTGGGATGCTTCTTCCGTGGCCCCGGCGAGGAAGATGTATCCCTGCTCGGTCTCGGCCGGACAGAAGCCGACCTGGCAGCGAAGCTGCTCCATCGTCTCCCGCTGCCGGGTGGGGTTGACCAATCGCCACTGCGGCTTGCCCGTCGGCTTCCCGGCCGCGTTGAGTGACTGGGAGCACCGCGCCCACAGCTCACCACGCGGCCCACGGTTAGCCGGGGTCTCGTCCTGGTAGGCGAGACGTACGGCGCCGAAGGCGTTCATGCTGAGCGTGAGTTCCGACTCAAGCCCGCCGTACTCGCCCTCTCGCTGGGTGATATACGGGACGAGTCGAGACGCTGTGCTGGTCCGCTTCACGCGACTGCCCTCATCAATTCGAGGGGCCGGTGCGGGGCGATGACACGGCCGTCGGGGAGGAGTTCCCCGGTGTCCTCGAAGAGAAGCACTCCGTTGCACAGCAGGCTCCAGCCCTGCTCAGGGCGGTGCGCGAGAGGTCGCGCGGCCTCCCTGTCGGGAGCCTCAGCCCCGGGGCACGGCGGGTTGTGCGCACACATGGTGCTCGTCCTCTCGGGTGGGAAGTCGGGCCCTCTTCGGCGAGCTACGGTGCCGTGGGGGAACACGGAACGGAGATTGCCGAAGTAGGAGTTGTGTGGCGCCGCTGCATGAAGTCGGTGATGGCTGTTCCGCTGTAGCCGTAGAAGCCGACCAAGGGCGGTGACGCTACGGTCGCCCCAGAACATCGGTGGCTTCTCTCCCCACTCGATAACGGGGCAGGCGTCCAGGCAGGACGAGTCGAAGTCGTACGCGTCGAGCGGAAGGGATACCGCCGTGGCGGTCACGGGCGGGTGTCTGACGGCGCTGGGGTTGTGCATCACTCCGCCTCCGTGATGTAGCGGGCTTCGATCAGCTCTTCGACCAGGTCGGAGGTCACGAAGGCCAGGCGACGAGCAAGGCCGACAGCCTGCTGGTGTGCGGCCGGCGTTCGCTCGCCCCTCAGGGGGAGCCCTCTTTCAACGAGCTGGACCATCACCCGGGTGGGCGGAAACTGCTCGTCCGCGAGGGCGATGTCGCTGAGCTGCTTCAAGTGGCTGCGGAGGCGGTCGACCAAGGCGCCGGCCGTCGTGACCGGCGGCGGCTGATTGCCGATTGCCGTGTCGAGGTCGTCGAAGACTTCCTCGACATCGAGCGGCCTCCAGTCCTTGATCCGCTCCAGGACGGACCTCAAGCCCTCTGCATCGAGTGGAGGTGTCCACTGCGGGATGCTCGGCTCGTCGGCCGGCGGAGGAACCACGTCGTTCTCCGGAACCAGAGCGGTGAGGGACATCGGGACTCCTGTAGAGGGCCAAGTGCCGGCCGTGGGGGGCTAGAAGTGTTCGGGGGTATCCGGGGTCCCTATGAAGACCCACACGTCCTTGCCCGCTGGGGTCACGGATACGGACGTGTCGTCGGCCAAGGCGCGTAGCAACAACAGACCGCGCCCCTCTTCGGCCAGGGGGTCCGGAGACGCGTAAACGGGCGGGCAAGGGTCCTGATCGCGGACGACGGCGGTGACTCCGTCCGGCACCTTCTGGAGGAGCAGGCTGGCCATCCGGTATCCATCGGTGTCCGCCGCAGTGTGCTGCAAGACGTTGGTGATCAGTTCATTGACCACGGTCAGCATGCGGTGCGCGGTGCTGTCGTCGACGCGCCACCAGCAAAGGTGCGCCGCGACGATGCCCCTGACGGTTCCCAGATCTTCGGCCCGGACTTCGAAATTCATGTCGAGTTGACCGCCCACGCTTCTGGACGTGGCTCGAACAGAAGCGTCCCGATCGCGGGTGCCGACGAGTAGTTCCATCGCTGCTTCCTCCGTTCTGCCAGAACCCCTTCAGCAGGGGTGGGTTGCGGTGTGTACTGGACTGGAACCGGTCAGCAACCATTTAGGCAGAGCGCACCGAGAGCGTGCAGAGCCTGATGCCGACAGGTGAGAAGTTCGGCATCAACGACTTCGGGGACAGAACATGCCGCAGCCAATGAAGCAGCTCGATCCGGGTGCCTCCCCCCAGGAGTGGTTCGGCAACGAGCTGCGCAACCTGCGCCTGGAGCACGGGCTGTCAGCCAAGGCGCTGGGACGGTTAGTGCAGGTCAGCGACGACATGATCTTGTCGATCGAGAAGGGGAAATATCCAAGCTGCCGTCGCGACGTGGCTCAACGGCTCGATGATGTCCTCCGTACGGGAGGGCTGTTCGACCGCGCGTGGCCGATGGCCTTCGGTAACCGCGATGCCGATAGAAAGCGCGCTGATGCCGATAAGGCATCCACGGGAAGGGGGGAGGGGCCCGCTCATGTGCCGGCAGGCCGCATCCTGGGCAGAGACGATCCAACTCTTCGCCCTGGGAGCCATGAGCCCGTGATTCGACGCTCGTTCCTCCAGATCGGTGGCCTCGCCGCCATCGCCCCCCTCGACCTCACCGAGGCCTTCACCCCCGCCGAGTTGTCTCTCCCGGCGAACGTCAACCCCGGACACGTCGACCAGGTCTTGGCCGCAGCCGCCGCTATCAGCGGCATGGACAACGAGCTGGGCGGCGGTGGCATGGTGCGTGACGTGGCCGGTCGAGCGATGCAGTGGTCGGCGGGCCTGCTGCAGGCACAGTGCCCCGAGCACCTGCGAACCGAACTGTTCGCCTCCGTATCGCGACTTGGCATCGTGGTGGGCGCCTCCGCGTTCGATGCCTACCACCACGAGGAAGCCACCCAGACGTTCCGGTTCGCAGCGGACTGCGCCGAGGAGGCCGGCGACTGGCATCTACGAGCCAAGACGTATTCGTTCCTTGCACGGCAAGCCGTATGGATCGGAGCCCCCGACGACGGCCTCACCTACGCGGAGAAGGGACTCGTGCGCTCCGACCGGTTGACCGCGACGGAGCAGGCGATGCTTCACACGGCACGGGCCAGGGCTTTCGGGAAAATGGGGAACGTGCGCGACACCATGGCGGCCGTCGGCGCCGCGGATGAAGCGTTCGCCCGGGCCCGGCCTGCCGAAGAGGCGCCGTGGATGGCCTATTACGACGAGGCACAGCACAACGGGGACACAGCTCATGCCCTGTTCGATCTCGCGATCCTTGCTGGACAGGACCCGGGCCGGGCAGCCCGCCGATTCGGCACAGCGGTGAAGGGACACACCGACGCCTACAAGCGATCCCGTGCGATCTCGCGCACCAAACTGGCCTCCCTGATCATGGCCAAGGGCGACCCCCGCCAGGCAGCGGCACTCGGCCACGAGGCCCTGGACGAGGTAGGCCGGCTCACCTCCCGGCGAGCGGCCGACGACCTACGGCAGCTCGGCCGTTTCGCCTCGAAGCATCAGACGGTCCAAGAGGCTTTCGGGCTGCGCGAGCGGATCGCCGCTACGGTTTCCGCATGACTTCTCCGGCAGCCGCCCCTGCGCGTCACGTCCTGGAGCAGGCATGTTCCGCAGTCGGACTGGATTCCGTCGGGGCGGAACCGCTACGGCTGGCCGAGAACCAGATATGGCGGCTACCGGGCAGGCGGGTGATCGTACGGATATCACGGGCGGGCCAGAGCGACGCGGCGGCCCGTGAGGTCCGTGTCGCGCGTTGGCTCGCCCTGGAGAACGTCGCGGCAGTTCGCCTGGCCGACGTGGAGCAGCCGGTCGAGGTGGGCGGCAGGCCAGTGACCTTCTGGGTGGAACTTCCACCGCAACAGCACGGCTCCGTTCAAGATGTCGCCCAACTCCTGGCGCGGCTCCACTCCTTGCTCATGCCAGACATAGAGCTGGGGTACCTCGATCCCTTCGTCCGGGTCGGCGAACGACTGCATGCAGCCACGACGATCCGCGACGACGACAGAGAGTGGCTGCACGGACTCCACCGCGACCTCGCAGCGGCCTGGGCCGAGCGGCCGGCCGGCCTCCCCGACCGGGCTGTGCACGGCGACGCCTGGCCCGGCAACTTCGTCCGCACGGCCGACGGCATCATCATGATGGACTTGGAGCGCTTCTCCGTGGGGCCTCCGGAGTGGGATCTCGTATCCACCGCAGTGCGCGCGAAGACCACGGGCGCGGTCACCATGCGCGAGTACGACCAGTTCTGCGCGACCTACGGCCACGACGTCACGGCGTGGGAGGGCTATCCCATCCTCGCGCGCGCCCGGGAGCTGCGGATGGCGACGTACGCCGCCCAGTACGCGGCCGGCAACGAAGAATGGATCAGCCAAGCTCAGTACCGGATCGACTGCCTGCGCGGTCGATCCGGTCCGCGGCCGTGGACGTGGACCGGAATCCTCTGATCAGGACGTTCGCCGACGCGCCGCCGGGGCCAGCTCAGCGGCGAATCGGCCCTGTGTCAGCGGCGTGATGCCACACCTCGCGCTCGTCGAGTTGTACGAGTTGGCCCGCTCACCGAGACGCGCTACCTGAGAAGCCCGAACGTCACGGCAGCGGCAACTCCGCCCAGCAGGGCACCGACGATGGTCTGCGCGACGGTGTGATCCCGGAGTTGGACGCGGGACCATCCGATGGCGGCGACGACAAGGGCGAGGGCGGCCAGGGGCGGCCCGAAGGCGAGTGTCAGGATCGTAGCCACTCCACCGGCGACGGCGGTATGGACCGAGACCTTCCACCAGACGGTGACCGCCATGGTGGCCGCCAGGCCGACGAGCATGGCGATGACCAGAGCGAAGAGCTCACGGGGAGCGTCGAAGACGACCTGGATCAGGATGCCAGCGAGCACGGAGACCATGGTCGCCGTGAGTGGGACGGCACGCTGGGACCGGACCTTGACGTGCTTGTCCGTCCAGGACCCGCGTTTCACGCCGAACAGGATGATGGCGAAGGGAATGCCGCCGCAGAACAATGCGGCGAGAAGCCCCCAAGCCAGCCCTTCGAGGCTTCTCGTGCTGTGCCAGCCGATGATTAGCAGGATGGCTATCACGAGGTATGCCGGCGCAAGTGCGTCGGTGACTATGCGGGCCAGACGAGTTGACGTGAGTTTCATCCTGAACTCCGGGCGGAGGTGAATTCTCGAACAAGTGCTGATTCGTAGGCTGTTGCCAGGTGCCTCAAGGCTTCGACTTCGCTGCGAAGGTCCTTACCGCCACTGGCCGGGGCTGTGTGCTCACCCACGCGGGCGTCTCCGTTTTCCCGCGCATCCTTGGCTCTGGCGATCCAGCACGCCTCGGCGTATATCTCGGCCTGGGCGCCTATGAGGCCCTTCTCCGCGACGTAACGTGCGGCCTCCGAGCGTAGGTTCGGGGAGGCATGATCCCCGAGATCTAGAATCGCGTCTCGGATTTCGATCCCCCGTCTATACAGGCGGCGGCGGGTGTGGCGGAAAAGAAGAGCATCCGCTCGTCTGCTGCGCGGTGGATCGAGACGTACTGAAGGGACAGCGGCAGTGAGCTCGAGCCAGAGAGGGTAGAGCCGCGTGAGAGCGAGATGGGCACGGCCCCATTGGTGGAGTCGGCGGACGACCGGCAAGGTGCTTCCGGCGAGGATGAAGACCAATGCCCCGAACAAGAGGGCGTTGCTGACGTTTTCATCAGTCCGCGGGGATAGCGGTGTCAGACCGAAGTAGCGAAGCGTCAAGGCCAGTACGCGGTGCCCCGCGTACACGATGCCCAGCGCCGTCCCCATGCCGGTGATCCGAAGCCCGCGCCCCAGGAGGCCGGCTCCCGGAAGGCGGCCCCATCGCCAGCACAGCCGGGTGGCACTGACGAGAGCCGTACCGAGGTAGCTGGACCAGATGACGCCGTAGACGGCGATACGCCAGTCGTCGGCGAAGTCGGTGAGGAGGTCGGTGGCTTCCCTGGGCTGCGGAGCGGCGAAGAACAGCAGGGTCAGACCGACTCCTGCGGCAAGAGGGACGACGATGCGTGGACGTGATCCGCGGAGCGATGTGGCCTGCTCCTGTGCAACGTCATACACGAAGGTCAGTACGGCGTAGGCGGCCGTGATGCCTGCCAGGTGCTTGCAGAGGGTCGCCACGTTGTGGATCCCCAGCCAGGAATCCAGAGCCGATGAGACACCGTCCGGACGGATGGTCATGGCTATGGACAGCGCGAAGAACGTCACCCAAAGAGCACGCTTCGCCGGAACACGCCAGGCGGCCGGCGCGCGCCACACCGTGACGATCCACAGGAGGGTTGCGGGGATGAGAGAGACCATCAGATCAGGAGTCGCTCAGCGCGTCGTCGAGGCGTTGCAGGACGGGGTTGCTTCGGGTCTCGTTCGGGGAAAACAAGTTGGCTTTCCTGGCAAGGAGGTCGGCGAGCTGCTCGGCGGCTCGCTCATCCTCCGTGTTGTAACTGGCCCGCCCGAGCACGCTTTTCACGGCTGATGAGTCAACCCGCTTGAAGAGATGCGTCATTCGTTCAACCTGCAACGAAGTGTGTTCCAGCAGCATGTGACTTATTTCGTGGAGGACGATGTGTGTGCGATGAAGCGGGGAAGTCGATTCCTCGTGGAAAATGTGATCGGCTCGCTCCGTGGCGATCCAGGCCCCGCAGGGAACTCCGCTGGACGTGATTCCTGGAGTGCTGTGAAGGTATACGGGGCGTCCGCGTTGCGCGGACAGCATCTCGCAGAAGGTCTGTACGTCAAACGGGTCGGGGATCTCTGTCGTGGCGAGCAAGCCCTTGTACTTCGGGGATTTTGCCGCGCTGCTGCCCACCCGACCGAAGTGACTGCGCAGGTTCAACGTAATGCTCCGGTTCGATGTCTTACCGAAGCGTTCTTCGGCCGAATCACGATACGACAGTGATCGCGCTCGAATGGGCGGGGGGAATGCAGAGATCGGCCGTTACTGATCTAGCGTCAGTTGATCAAGCTTGAAAATGGTGCATAGTGCGTCTTTTTGGCGTTGATCTTTGCGATGCGGAATCGGCGTGGTGACGACCGTCACGCGCTCGGTTTCTCGGGGTCGTCATGGAGCCCCTCCAGTGCGCGCGCCCTTTCGATGAATCCGCTGATCGTCGAGAGCGTTTCAGTCGACAGGCCGGCGGCACGCAGGGCCACGGCGCGGACGTCGGCGTCCCGCATGGTCGTCAGGAGGGCCAGCTCGGCTTCGATCTGCTCCGACTCCTTGGCGTCGAAGAAGTACGCCGGAGGTACGCCGAAGAAGGTGGCCAACGCTCTGATCGTTTCCAGCTTCGGGTTGCGGTTGGAGCCGGTCCGAAGCTGCTGAATGGCGCTGGCCGAGATGGATGTCCCCGTGCTCTCCCGGATGCCGGCGGACACCTCGGCGTAGGTGTACGGCCCGCGCCCCTTGGGGTGCATGTCTCTGAAGAGCCGGTCGAGCAGTTCCGCGAACTGCCGCTCTGTGGTCATTCCGGATCCCTTCGCTGCGCGGGCGAGCCCATCCACTTCGGTGGTGCTACGCGTCTGATCGTATCGAATGGCAACACTGTGGTTGACGGAGGTTCGTGATTGCGATGTATGTTGATCGCGTATTAATCCACTGGAGTGGTGATTGCCTGCTCAGGGCGGGTGTGAGAGGTGGACTTGTAACGAGGCTCACCCTATGGTCCTGGTCCCGGCAGATCGCCTGTAGGCGCTGCGGCCACGGACGAGAGGGAGGCGACAGGGAAGGAAGAGGGGGCCCAGTGCCCGGGAGCTACCAACTCCCGGAGCGCCAGGCCGGCGCCCCGGAGGGGCCGACTCACATCTCGCGGGCGGCGGGCTTTTTCAGGAGAACCACCGCACCGCGCTCCTACGAACAACGGAGTATCGCATGCTCGCCACGCCGAGCGGAATCCCGGCCTGCCCGGAAACCGGCCGCCAGCACCGCCTCGCTGCCCAGCTCACCGACATGATCCCGGGCGCGGTTACCATCCGCGTCAGCCTGACCGACCCGAGCCAGGCCTGGCCGCACCCGCACGCCAGTGCCAAGGGCGAGGCCGGCGAAACGGTGGCGCTGAGCCGGACGACCGTTAGGGTCGCGGCCCGCTGGGTTCTGCGGGTCTGGCCGGAGGCGGACTGGACGCGGCCGCACACCCTCGACCTCGCCGACGCGACCCTCATCCGTAGCGACCTCGCGGTCGGCAGGGGGCGCTGACATGGCGCGGATACGCACCATCAAGCCGGAGGCGTTCGTCTCCGAGTCGCTCGCCGAAGTGAGCGTCGAGGCCGAGCGCACTTTCTTCGGGCTGCTCACTCAGGCCGACGACCACGGCCGCCACCGCGACAACGCCGCGATCATCGCCGGGCTGCTCTGGCCCCTGCGCGCCGAACACACATCGGTCCACGTCGAGGATGACCTCCAGCAGCTCGCGAACGCCGGCCTGATCTGCCGGTACACCGGCTGCGACGCCCGCCGCTACCTCCACATCGTCACCTGGTCCGAGCACCAGAAGATCGACAAGCCGAGCCAGTCGCGCCTGCCCTCCTGCTCGCAGCATCAAGCCGCTCACCGGTGCGCACCCTGTAAGGGCATCTGTACCGAGCGGACGCAGGCGCCGCCGACGCCTCCCGGAGTGTTCGCTGAGGCTTCGCCGAACACTCCCCGAGCCCTCGATCTGCCCGCCCAGCCCGCCGCGACACATCCCGGCCACGCAGGCGGGCCTCCCACCGCCGGGCAGGACCCACTCGGCGGCACGGTCGGCACCCATCACCACACGGGCAAGAAAAACGCAGGTCAGGACGCGTTCGCCGAGGATTCCCCGAACCTTCCCCGAAGCCTCCCCGAGGGCTCAGCGCCTGGATCTAGGATCTTGGATCCTGGATCTTCTTTCCCTACGGGGCGCATGGCGCCCGCAGACACCGTCTCGGCCAATCAGCTGGTCGGCGAGTACATCGCTGCCTGCGAGGAGCGTCCGCCCAGCGACGTGATCGGACACCTCGGGCGGATCACCAAGAAGCTCCTGGCCGAGGGCATCGCCCCGGAGCACGTCCGGGCCGGGCTGCGGAACTTCGCGGCCAACCCCAAGCACCCGAGCGTGCTGACCAGCATGGTCAACGAGGCCATGAACGCGAGGTCCGGCGGTCCGGTACGGCCGGGAAGTTGGCCTAACGTGCCCGCTCACCAGGCGTGGACCAACCCGGCCGACGCTGCAGCCGCCTACGCCGAGGAGCTGTGATGCGTACCCGTGACCGCGAACCCCAGACCCTCGCTGGCGAGGGCACCCTGGACCGGATGGCCCGGATTCTGGCTGCCCGCCGCATCGACCCAGCCACTGTCGCCGCAATCGCCGACGACCCCGAGCCCTTCTCGCCGCTGGACGCCCTGTCGGCCGGGATGCCTCTGCGCTACCAGGCCGCCATCGCCGACCACCCCCAGGTCCTGGCCTGGGTCCGCGACGTCGCCCGGGCGGCGGTCGCCCCCAGCCGGGGAGCTCGGCGGCAGGTCGCCACCGGACCCAGCCTGCTGATGGCCGGCGTCGTCGGCGCCGGCAAAACCCACCAGGCATACGGTGCGATCCGACTCCTGGTGCAGGGCGGGATCGGCGTGCGCTGGCGCGCGACCACCGCCGCCGACCTGTACGCAGATCTGCGCCCCCGCCCCGGGGTCGACAGCGAGCGGGAACTGGCGGCCTACAGCCGGGTACCGCTGCTGATCATCGATGACCTCGGCGCGGCCAAGGCGTCCGAGTGGGTCGAGGAAGTGACGTACCGGCTGATCAACCGCCGCTACAACCACATGCTCCCGACCTTGATCACCACCAACCTGGCGATCAAGGACCTCAAGGTCTACCTCGGCGACCGCGTCACCTCCCGGCTCGCTCAGATGACCACCCGGGTGGAGTTCGAACCGGTCGACCGCAGACGCCACCGCACCGCAGCCTGACCCACCGCAGGCAGCCCAGCCGGGCCGCGCCCTCAGCGCGCCGCCCCATGCACCTCACGACCCAGCGCACCCCTCCGCCGACGCCCCTTGCGCGCGGAGAGCGATCGGAGCAACCCGCATGACCACCACCACGACGATCAGCCCTAACCACCACCGGTCCCTGGGCGATCACGCCTGGCAGGACCAAGCCGTCTGCCAGTCCACCGAGTACAACCCGGTGGACCCCGAAGTCTTCTTCCCCGAGCCCGACGAGACCGCCAAGATCACCGCCGCGAAGACGCTGTGCGGCCAATGCCCGGTCCGCCGCGCCTGCCTGGACGCAGCCCTCGAGAACAACGACACCGACGGCATCCGGGGTGGACTGACCGAGGAGGAACGCCGGCCGCTGCACGAGAAGCTTGCCCACCGCCTCGACTACAGCCGCGTCAACGCCACCATCGCCGGACGCGACGTCCACCTCACCAAGGCCGAACGCCGCGCGGTCGTCCAGGCCGCCTACCGCCACGGCCTCACCGAACAGCGCCTGGCCTGGCTCCTGAAGATCACCGAGGAACACGCCCAGAAGCTGTACCGCGAGACCCGCCGGGCACTCGTACACCGTGACCTGGAGCCGGCCACGAAGACCGTCCCGCCACCCGCGGCCGACGGCGAGCGCCTGGGGCGCGCCGACTTCGGGACGGCGGCATGACCAACGCGCACGCACCAAGGGCGGCGCACATCACCGGCTGGGACCGCACGGTCGTCATCGCCTTGGGCGGCGCGGGCTGCGCTCTGTCGTACGACGCCCTCCAACAGATGGCCGTCGCCATCCACATCCGCGGCTTCCTCACCTACCTCTTCCCCCTGGTGATCGACGGGTTCATCGCCTACGGAGTCCGGGCCCTGCTGGTCCTGCGCGACGCACCCCTGCGCGCCCGGCTTTATGTCTGGACGCTCTTCGGCACGGCGACGGCCGCCAGTATCTGGGCCAACGCGCTGCACGCGGTCAGGCTCAACGAGGAGGCGGGCTCGGTCACCGGGCTGCGGCTCGGGGACACGGTGGTCGCCGTGCTGTCCACGATCGCCCCGCTCGCCCTGGCCGGAGCTGTCCACCTCTACATCCTCATCGCCCGGGGACAGGTCAAAGACAGTGACCGCGAGGACCCCGGTCACCCCGGTCACTCCGGTTACCTCGGCGAGGTTGACCGGCCCGAGGGTGTCGAGGTCACTCGGGCTGACCGGGCCGGTCAGGTTAGCGCCGGGAAGTCGGTCACTGCCCTGACTGACCGGCCACGCCCGTCTCTGAACAAGTCGGCTCCGAGCCCGCGGTCACTGCCCGGAGACAGCACCTCGGCGGACAGCGGCGCCTCGGTCACCGGTCCGCCCGGTCAGCCGCACCAGGCCGCTGACCTGCCCGGACAGCCGACCACCGCCCTGGCGTTCACTGACCGACCGGCCGGCCCCGAGCCGGTCACCGGCCACAGGGACAGCCCCGAGCCGGTCACCGGTGAGCCGGTCACTCCACCGCCGGTCACTGACCGGGGCGCCCGGACAGCCGGTGATCGGCGGCCTGACCCGGACACCGAGGAGCTGCTGAAGATCGCCCGGTCAGCGGTCAGGGCCGAGGACAAGCTGACCCGCAAGGTGGTCGCCCAAGCGATCCGCGGTCAGCAGATCCCGCTCTCCAGCGACACGCTGACCGTCCTGATGGCCCAGCTCCGCGCGCAGCACGGACAGCCGGTCACCTCCACCCGGAACTGACCGGACAGCCCGAAGCGGGTGACCGAGCCGGACACCCGGCAGGTCACCCGCCCCCGGACACGCACCCCAACATCCTCCCGAGGCGAAGCGGAGAGCACCTCATGCGCACGCGCCCGGCCACCCCCGCCGAGGTCGACTCCTGGCTGGCCGTCCTGCACCAGCACGGCCACCTCCACCACACTCATTCCGCCCCCGACAACACCTGGATCGTGCAACGAACCCCGGATACCCGCCCCTGGACACTGCACCATCCGGTTCTCGCGATGGACTGGATCGAGGAACTCGTCCGCGAAATCCGGCAGCAGAACCCGGAGACGGCCCGGTGACCGCCAACGACCCCGCAGCCAGTACACCCGGACAGGAGCGTGACCCCGCGACGGCTCCTGGCGGAGCAAGCTATCGCGTACGACGGTCCTACGGCCCGACGTACGCACTTGCCCCCGCCCAGGAGGGCGGGGGAAGCTCGGCTGGTCCCCGAGCGAGGGCGCACGGGGACCAGCCGGGCAACCGGCACCAGGGGGCGCCGGTCACGGGGGGAGAATCCGACCGCGACGACCACCGCGAGCAGCCGAGCCCGAGCACGCCCGCCTTCCCCGACCGCAAACCGCGCCGCCGCAGTCGCAACCCGAGCGAGCGCACCCGCAAGACGACCACCCGCCTCTCCGACACTGAAAAGGCCGAGATCGTCGCCGCCGCCGCGCAACGCGGCATCACCGTCGCCCGCTTCCTCGCCGCAGCCGGCCTTGCCACCGCCCGCGGTTCGACGACCCTGCACGCCAACGAACGACTCGACAGCGCCGTTGACGAACTGGCAGCCCTACGTACGGCCCTGGCCCGGATCGGCAACAACATCAACCAGATCGCCTACGTTCACAACGCCGGCGGGCAGCCCCGTCCCGGCGAACTCGACCACGCGCTGAGCGTTCTGACCCGATCCCTCGGCCGCCTCGACGACGCGGCGAACGACCTGGTGACTAGGCGGCTCTGATGGTTCCCGACATCGGACGCGGCTCCCGCACCCACGGCCTCCTCGTCTACCTCTACGGCCCCGGCAGGCGCGAGGAGCACACCGACGCGCACCTCGTCGGCTCCTGGGACGGCTTCGCCCCCGACCCCGGCCGCGACACCAGCGCCGACCCCGATCCGACCGTCACCCTCGCCCGCCTCACCGCCGCCCTCGACCTCCGGGTCAAGCAGGCCGGCGACCGCGCGCCCGCCAAGCACGTGTGGCACTGCTCGGTCCGCACCGCCCCCGGCGACCGGCGACTCTCCGACGAGGAGTGGAACGCCGTCGCCCAACGCATCGTCCACGCCACTGGCATCGCCCCCAACAATGATCCCGACGGCTGCCGGTGGATCGCCGTCCGCCACGCGGAAGACCACATCCACATCGTCGCCACCCTGGTCCGAGGCGACCTGCGCAACCCCCGCCTCAACTACGACTTCAACAAGGCCCAAGCCATTTGCCGGCACATCGAGCAGGAGATGGGCCTGCGCCGCCTCAACGCCGGCGACGGCACCGCAGCAAAGAACCCCACCAGCGCCGAGAAGTTCAAGGCCGAACGCACCGGCCGCCCCGAGACCTCCCGCGAGACCCTCCGCGAAGCCGTCCGCCAGGCCCTCGCGGGAGCGGACGACGAGAAGGAGTTCTTCACCCGGCTCCACGATGCGGGCCTGCGCGTGAAAATGCGCCACGCACCGTCCGGTGACGCGCTCGGCTACAACGTGGCCCTGCCCGGCGACCGTAACCGCCACGGCGAACCGGTCTGGTACCCCGGCTCGAAACTGGCACCCGACCTGTCGCTTCCGAAGATCCGACTCCGGCTGGCCGACGGTACCGCCGAGCGGACAACGACTTCGACTGCCGACGGCCGACCCGACTGGCCCCCGCCCGCCCGCGAGCGACGGAGCGCCACCGGGATCGCCGAGCGTGCCGCCGTCCTCCTCGACAGCGACGACGACGAAGCCGCAGCCCAGCTCGTCGCAGTCGGAGAACTTCTGGACGCGGTCGCACAGACCTCCCCGGCCGCCACCCGCGCCGAACTGGGGGCAGCTGCCAGGGCCTTCGAGCGTGCCACCCGCAGTCATGTCCGAGCGGAGCGCGCCGACACCCGGGCGATCCGCACGGCGGCTCGGGGCATCATCCAGGCCGGCAGCGCTCTCGGCCGTGGCGAGGACGGCGGCACCACCGCCATGCTCCTCTCCGCCCTGGTCCTGGTAGCCCTCGCCGCCGCCCGCTGGCACTCCGCACGTGGCCACGCCCAGCAGGCCCACGCCTCCCGCCAAGCCGCCGAGCACCTACGAGCCGCCTACCGCCAGGCCGCCAACGCACCCATACGGGCACTGCGCGACCAAGGCCGCGCCCTGCCCGAAATCGAACGCCGAACCCACGAGGCCACCATCCGCGCAGCCCTGCCGGTACAGGGGCTGCGAGCAGACAGCTCGTCGACGAAGAACGATGCCCTGGCCGCCACCCTTGCTCAGGTCGAACAAGCAGGCCACGACCCCAAGGCTCTTCTCCAGCAGGCCATCGGCATGCGCGAACTCGATACCGCCGAGGACGTGAACGACGTCCTGGTCTGGCGCCTGCACCGTCTCGCCCATCTCCCCGCGCACCCGGGCGAAGCGACCCGCCGCCCGCAGGCCAGCACGATCCGGCCCAAGACCGCGACCAACCACGCCATTAACCGAATGGCACCCACTGCGGCAGCCCGCCCCGCAGCCTCCGATCCCCGCAACAGCCCACCGCGCCGCTGATCAGAGTCCGGTTTCCGGGCCGCCGGGGGCCACGAAACCCGTGGACAACCGACCCCACCAGCCGCTATGGATGAAAACCGAAGGACCCCGACCGGAAGATGAAACTCGTGCTCAGAACCACCCACCACCCCACAGAGCCGACAACACCCGTGCAGCCCACCCCTCCCACCGGAACCGATCCACTGCTGCAACACGAGTACGAGAGACAGCCACCCACGGGCCCCGGCGTGACAAGCTGCCTCAACCACCCACGCGAACTGGCACTTCGCGGAATCCCGGCGATGTGCACAGCCTGCAACGCCCGACGAGATTGGCTGCTCATCAATCACGGCCGCAACGTCTGGATTGTCTGCCGATGCAGCAACCAGTGGCTCGAACCCGAGATCAGCCGAGCCGACTTCGACGCCCTGATAGACATCCCAGACGGGACCACCTACCCCAGCATCGAGCACGGTCTCGCCGCGCTCGGCTTCGACGGGGCCTTCGCCGGCACCTACCTGGACTAGGCTCACGTCTGCGTGGCCCGCTGGGGTCAGCGCTCCATCCTGAGCATCGTCTGAATCGGATAGCCATCCGTGACCGCGCCTCGCTCCGGCGTCGCAGCACGTATGTCTCCAGGACGGGCTGCATCGCGATCACCTGGCCGAAGCGTTCCGACCCTCCTGCCCGTATCGCCCCCGATTGCGCCGAGCGCCCGACCGACCACGAGAAGTACCCCGCCGAAGAGCTCGCCGCTCTCTACGCCCGGCGCTGGGAGATCGAGCTCGTCTTCGACGAGATCAAGACCCACCAACGCGGTCGGCCGGTTCTGAGGTCACAGACACCCGATGGCGTCCGACAGGAGATCTACGCACACTTGCCCGTGCATCGTGCCACCCGCGAACTGCTTGACGAGGCCGCCCGACTGCACCACAGCATCGCCGAGCGGACCTCGTTTACCCGGGCCCTGCACATTGTCCTTTTCCCCTCGGCCCGCAAGCGGGGGCGATGCCTGGGAATCTCCGAAATCGGCCGCAGCCTGCTGCCCCGCAGACGATCCCGTGACTGCCCTCGCAAGATCCGTTCCTGCATCACCGGCTATGCCCGCAAAGCTCCCGGCGAACCCTTCAGCAGCCGTCAACCGGTTGCCGTGGCCTTGAACCACCGGTGCCACGACCACCCATTGCGGGGCCACAGAAAAGGTAACGGGTACGCCGGTGACGGGGTGCGGTAAATCCGTGGCAGCAGGCCGACGGCGGCGCGAAATGTCGCTGAAAGTCCGGTGTACTGACACCATGTCGGCTCCATAGAGTTGACCCGAGCCGGATCGAGGGAGGGCAAAGGATGGACGCGGAGATCACGCTTCTAGCGGGCACCGCCGGGACGACTATTGCGACGCTGCTGGCGACCGACACGTGGAACGGCGTGCGAAACGGCGTGGTCAGTCTGTGGCGACGCGTCCGGCCGGACCACGACGAGCAAGTCGGCGCCCAGCTGGACACATCGCGTCGTGACCTCCTGGGCGCGCAGAGCAGTGGTGACGAGGAGGCCGAGCGGGAGATCGCTGCGGAGTGGCAGGGCCGCATTCGCCGCCTCCTCGTCGCGCACCCCGAGCTGGTGGCGGAACTGCGCTCCCTGCTGACCGAACTCGACCCCGGCACACCCGCCACCCCGACCGTCACCCAACGTGCGACCGCCTCCGGCAGCTCACGCGTCTACCAGGCCGGCCGCGACCTGAACGTCGACCAGCGGTGACCGGCCGCAACGACGGCCGGGCCACTGATCAGGGGCGCGTCTACCAGGCGTCCGGTGACCAGCACATCACCGAGCACCACCACCACGGCGCCGCCTGGGCCGGCCCGGACTCGGTGCGGCATCCGCCCGTCGGCCGAGCACCGGCGATCCTGAGGGATCGCGGCGAACTCATCGGACGCCTGAAAGAGGCGGTAGCCGAGGACGCCGGAAGTACCGTGTTCGTCCTGCACGGCCTGGGAGGATGCGGAAAGACGGCGGTGGCGTGCGCACTCTTCGAACACGCCACCCGGGAACGCGGACGCCTGGGCCTGTGGGTCAACGCCTCCGATCAGGCATCCCTGCGGGCCGGGATGCTTGCTGTGGCCGCCGACCGCGGCGCCGGCGACGGTGAGCTGATGGCCGCGCGCAACGGCTTACGCGCGGCCGCGGACTTGGTCTGGGACCATCTCGACCGGTCCGACGTGCCATGGCTGCTGGTGCTGGACAACGCCGATGACCCAGCGGTGCTGCGGGACGGCGGATGGCTGCGCACCAGCCCGCGCGGAACCGTCCTCGTGACCACACGGCAGGCCGCCGGCCACTGGTGGCCCGCTGCCGAGCTGCTGTACGTGGATGTCCTGCCGCGTGAGGAGGCGGCTCAGGTCCTGCGCGACCTCGCCCCCGGAACGGGTTCTGCCGAGGACGCGGCCGCCATTGCCGACAGCCTCGGCCGCCTGCCGCTCGCTCTGACTCTGGCCGGCGGGTTTCTGGCCCACCAGGTGATCGCCCCCTGGACGATGGAGGAGTACGGGCGTCGCCTGCAGGAGCGTCCGGACCCCATCGAACTGATCGACCAGGGAGCCATCGACGCGGGCAACGACTCGCGTCACCTGGTCAGCGGAACGTGGCAGCTTTCGCTGAACTCCCTGGCCAGGCAGAACCTGCCCGAGGCTGTCACCCTGCTGCGCCTTCTGGCCTGCTGGTCGAACGACCCGCTGCCCCTGTCGCTGCTGGCCAACGCCCGGCTCGACCTGCCCCTGCCCGCAGACCGGGTGGAACTGGCGCTTCGGGGGCTGCTCGACCACTCGCTCACCGAACTCGTTCCCGGCGACATCCGCTGCCTGCGTACGCACGGAGTGCTGCTCGACAGCGTCGCGCGCGTCACCCCGGCCGGTGAACGCGACCAACTCGCTGCCGCGGCGGCCGGACTTCTTCTGCACTCCCTGCCCGCGTCCCCGGAACGCGGCTTACGTGACAGCCTGCTCACCCCCCTCGCCCCACATGTCCTGGCGCTGCTTCGCCGCGTCATCACCTGGCCCGAGATCACGATCGCCACCATTGAGTCCGCTGCCACTTGCGCCCTGCGTCTGGTGACGGCCCAGCATCGGTCCGGCGATTACGCATCTGCGCTGGCCATGGCCGAACAGGCGACGCTTCTCGTGCGACGACGACTGGGAAACGATCACGTCCTGGTGCTGCGCCTGCGGCAGCGGATCGGGAAGGCGACCGATCGTCTGGGGCTCCTTGAAGAGGCAGCGGGTCTCCACCGCGGGCTGCTCGACGACTTCGAACGGGTCTGCGGTCCCGAGGCGCTGGACACCCTGACCACCTGCCTCCATCTGTCCCGCCCGTTGGTCTGGCTCGATCGAGTGACGGAAGCCGTGCAGTTGATGCATCGGGCGGTCGCCGGGCGAGCCGCGCTGTTGGGCCCATGGCACCCGCTAACGCTGGAGGCGAGGGCGTGTCTGCTCGAACTGCCTCCCGGTCCGGACCTGGACCGGGAGGCACTGGCAGGAACGGATTTGGTCGCCGACTGTCGCCGTGAGTTGGGCCCAGACCACCCGATCACACTGTCGGCCGACCTCAACTGCGCAGGTGCGCTGCTCAACACCGGAAAGCACGCCGAAGCATTGCTGTCGGCCCGCCGTGCGCTGGCGGCGCACGAACGCCGGTTCGGAACTCGCTACCCCATCACGCTGGCGGCACGAAGCCTGCTCAGCAACGTCCTGCACGCGGTCGGCGAGGACCGGGAAGCCATCGAACAGGCGGAAATCGTCAGGAAATGGCGCGAGCGGGTACTCGGTCCGGAGCACCCGTGGACGAGGGCAATCCGGGACAAGCTCGCGCGGTACCGGCGTTCCCTGGCAGAGGCAACGTCACCAGACCCGAACTGACTCGCGGTGGTCCGGTCTCCGTTCAGGAATCGGAGTCCGCCACCGGTGCGGACTCCGTGATCCACACGGGTCCATCTCCACACATCACCTTGATTCCGTCCGCCGGCTGCAACGACGTGCGCAGAACTCGCAGACGACGGTCAGCCACCACGGCAACTGGGCCGGATCTTCCGGAGCTGCCGAACCTGACGGCGCGGACCTGGTTGTGGATCTCTTCCCTGGCGGTGTTCCACTCGATCTGAGAGAACTCGGGTTCCATCCACCCCGCGTAGGTGGCCGACCTCTCCTCCTGCGGTCTACCAGGCGAACCGGCTACGGCCAGCGAGAGCGCGCGGGGCAGAAGCCGCTCGATGTATCGGTCGACCTCTTCCCACAACGACTGGGGGGCGACATCGTCGCCCAACGCGATACCTGCCTCCTGCGCCAGGATCCCGCCGGAGTCGAATTCGCTCTCCATCCAGTGGATGCTGACGCCGATATCCTTGTCGCCGTTCCTGATCGCCCAGTTGACCGGAATGGGGCCTCGGTATTTCGGCAGCATCGACGTATGCACGTTGATGGCACCCAAGTTCGTCGACCGGAGTACCGCCGGCGGTAGCTTCCAGGGGAAGCCGTAGCAGACGATGAGATCGGCCTGGTATCCCGCGATGATGTGCGGCAACATGCTCTTCCGGCCCGGAATCAGCAAATCCATCCCGTTCGGCAGGGCGTCGACGATCTCGCCCACGACATCGCCCGCACCGCGTCGCGACGGCTCGCCCGGCCGCAGCGACCGAGCGTGCAGGTAAGCGACGGGCGTGTGCCCGGCCCGCTCGCACACGCGGTGCAGGAGGGCGAAGCCCTGCGCGGAGTATGAAATCAGGATAATGCGCATTTATAGCCCTTATGCTGCGGCAGGCTTCCGGCCGAAACTCTTATGCCCATCCCGGACTCTCCACCGAGCTCGGGGCGGGACTGCTCGGCTCTACTCCTCGGTCACGGTCGGCGGAGGCAGTTGGGCGATCCGGCGAGTGAAGAAGTCGTCCAACGGCTCAGCAGCCCGGTGCATCTCCTGGATCGTCTTCCGCCATCGGGAGATGTCGCGTGGATCGTCGAAGCGGATACCGCCGGCGAGTTTCCCGTCGTCGTCATAAAGCACCTCGTACATCACCGAGGAGCCGAGGACCACGACCTCCGGAAGCGGATGCTGCGCTTCGTACCGGAGGATGCCGTCCCCGCTGAGGACTCTCGTGTCCTCCCCGCACTGGGCCTTCAGGTTCAGCAGGTGGAGCTCCCACTGGAGGTACGGAGCGATGGGCTCCTCCACACAGCGGACACGGTGGAGGGCGAATCCGCTTTCGGCGATTCGCCGGAGGTACTCCTCGTAGTGCCCCCGCTGTTCCTCGATCAGCGCCAGGGCCTCATCCCAGCGCCCCTTGCGGAAGGCCTCCCAGCTCTCCACCCCGGGCTCCTGGAAGCTCTGCTGACGTTCAAGCTTCCAGAACCCCTCGGAGCCGGAACCCCAGAAATGGCGACCGAAGTCCTCGGAGTAGTCGTCAAGCCCGAGGCGCTGACCCGGGCCGTGGGCCTGTGAGCTAAGCATCAGGGAGGTCTACCTTCGCCGCAGCGGCTGTCCTGCGGGGGATTACGACGATTCGTTCATCCGGGGCGACAACAAGCCCTGGGGGCAGGATCGGCAGGTAGGAATCGGTGAGGTCGCGGCCAACGACGGCGATGTCCCCGTTCTCCAGTTCCCAGATGTCCGGGCACCCCTGCTCGCCGCCCGTGGTCCCGAGCTCGGTGGGGGATTTACCCAGGCGACGCACCAGCGGCGAAGAAGGATCGGCTTCCCAGCCCCGAATCATCACGGTTCTCCATTCAGTCCCCCCGAAGGTAACCTAGATCACACCTGACGCAACGTCGGGCAGAGACTTCCAGCCATCCGAACACAATGGCTCGTCCCCCTGCATCGACCGATAGTCGGGCGGATCACGGCGGAGCCGCCCGGGGTGGACCGGCAGGAACGACCGGACTCACGCTGGGCCGACCGTGACAGCGCTTCACGAATATGCACTGCCGTCCCGTTGGTCCCCGCGAGCCTTGTGGCAGTCGATGGGGCGCGCTGGAGGGAGAGCGCACCGGTCAGGTCTTCGACGGACCTCGGATCCTGTGGGGAACATGCGGTCCGGGCAGCGAAGGGAGGGGCGACGGCACGGTTGCCAGAAGCGGCATTGGCAGCCCAGGCCGCCAGGGGCTGGCGGTCGCCCTGCACAGAGCTTCTCGGCTGCCCGCCGACGCGCCGTGACCCATGCACGCCACAGGACGTCCCCGCATCTTGTAGGCGCCCCGATAGCGGTGGCCGAGGCTCGACGCCCCTCGACGAGTTGGCTGCGGAGTTGGAGGAAGGTGCTGCGGTCCCGGTCAGACCTGGGCGAGGCAGTTCGCGAGGTCGAGGGCGGCGGTCGCGACCGTGAGGGCGGCGCACAGGCCGAGCACCTCGTGGATGGTCGGGCGGACCAGAAGCGGCCAGTCGTGCGGTGCTGAGGGCCAGGAGGCGAGGTGTACCTCGGCGGTGGCCAGGCCCAGGTGGGCAGTGACGTCCCAGCCGGTGGAGGAAGCCAGCTCCCAGCGGAGGCGAATGCGTCCGAGAGGGAGTCTCGGGGACTCGGCGGCGAGCCAGGTGACGTCGAGCGGCCCGTTGGGCAGGACGGAGACGCGCTGGACCAGTACGCCGCGTACACCGCTCGGCATGGGGTGCGCGGCGATGCTGTGGAGCGGAAGGACGTGCGACGAGATAGGAACCTCCAGGGTGTTGATGGGGTTGGTCATGTCCAGTTGAGGGCCTCGGCCAATGCGGCCGGGAGGTAGCCCTCTTGGCCGTCGTCGGCGATGAACGCTTTGCCGTCCCGGACGATGACCTCGGCTCCCACGTGGTGGGCGAAGGGGAAGTCGGGGTTGACGGCGAGGCGGATCGGCAGGTTGGGGTCAAGCTCCTGGAGCTGACGGAGCACATGGCCGACGGTCAGGTGGCGGGGCACGGAAGGCCTCCAAGATCGGTAGGGAAGGGCGGGTGCGGGGAAAGCTGGTGCGTCTGCATGTTGGGCAGCCGGAATGGGCCACGCACGTTGTGCGGGAGGTCACGTGGAGGCGTTCACGGTTGGACGATCCCTTCGTTGACCTGCGGTTTTGTCCGACACCTCTACGTTGGCATGCGGTGGGCCGAAGTCCGTAGTCCTTTCCGGGGAAGTGGCGTCTGCCGTGGGCGAACTGGCCGCCGCCAGCAGATGGCCAGCGGCCCGGGAATGGACCGGCGGACCCGGCTGTCGTATCCGGGTTGGCAACGGGCCACACGGAACCGAAGGGGAGCAGGGATGGCGGAGCCGGGCAGACACCGGGACGGAACTGGGCTGGAGCGCAAGATCCGGGCGGCAGGGCGGCCGTGGACGGTCGGCGACATCGCGATGGTCGCCGACGGCCAGTGGGCTGTCGGTGCGCGGTGCGGGCGCTGGGACGAGGGCGCGGTGGTGGAGGAGCGGATCGCGGAGGGGTGCCGTGTCAAGTTGACGGTGGAGGAGCTGGCCCGCGCGGTGGGCTCCCGCATCAGGGATGCCCACCGCGACGAGGACCTCGCCTGACCGGTCAGTGGCGCGGCCCCGGGCCGGCCGCCGGCGGGCCGACAGCGGCCGAAGGGGCGGGCTGATCGGGTACCTGGCCCAGGGGGCGTGGTGTGTGCCCGGAGCGGGCGACGGCGGCCTGGACCAGCCGGACTGCCGGGGCCGAGGCCGTGGTCGCGGCGGATTCGCGGGCTTCGATCACGTGGCTGATGGCCTGCAGGGACGTACTGCTCTCTGCCTTAGCGACGCGAAGGTCTGCCGCTGAGTTGGTGATCCGTTCCAGGTCGTAGAAGGCCGGCACGTGGCCGGGGCGGGTTAGGGCGTGCAGACGGTCCTGGTGCACGGTCGCGGCGCTGTCGGTGATGACCAAGGCCGAGCGGATGCGCATGGCCGAGCGCAGAAGCGGGTCGTCGCTGGGGCGGCGGACTGCGAGGGACTCCAGAGCGTCTATGGGGCGGTTCCAGGCTTTCTCGATCATGGCTGTGGCCTGGTCGTATGCGGTGGTGTTGGACATGAGCGGCTCCACATGGTCCGGGGAGAGGGCGTGTTCGTCAGCGGGCGTACCCGGAGCGCGGGGCCTGCGGAGCCGGCGGCGAACGCGGCGACGGGGTTACGGGACGAGCCTCGGCAGTCGTTGGCAGCACCGTGGAGCGGGAGTTGGCTGCCTGAATGCGGCGGATATCCAGGGGTGTGGGCATAGGCGGTTTGACTGGTGTCGCGGTGGCCTGTGAGGGAAGGCGTCGTAGGTCATAGCCGTAACGGGTGACTGGCGACGGGTCGGTGAGGGCGGCGTTCATCGCGGTCACCAGCCTCTGCGGGGTGAAGGAGGAAGCGGTGGCGTACCACTGGTTTCCTGGCGGCCCGGCAAGGGTGAGCCAGCGTTCTTGATGGCCCCGCATCTCGGCAGTGTGGTCACGGTGGTTGTGGCGCAGGTAGATCTCGGCCAGGTGGTCGGGCGACTGGAAGAAGACGTTTTCGGGGCTGTAGCTGTGGCTCCAGCCCGCCGCTGCCAGCGGTGTGCCGGCATCCAGCGCGGTCAGGGCGCTGTTGCCGTGGTGGAGATAGGAATTGGGGCCCTCGGCGTAGGCGGCGGCGAGCGCCGTGGTGAAGCCGGCGACGATCTCGGTGGGGGTGCCGCTCTGGAAGGTGACCAGCCAGCGTGGCGTCGCGTAGTCCGAGCTGTACGCGGTGATCTTCCACAGGGCGTCGTCGTCGCCCTCGGGCAGGTAGGCCAGGCGGACCCGCTGGTCAGGGGCGTTGACGTACACGTTGCCCAGGTCGTCGTCGTTCAGCAACCAGCCGCTGTCGAGGAGCGGACGGAGAGCGGGGTCACCGGTGAACGTTGATCCGGCGAGGTAGCGGGGGCTGACGTTGTACTCGCGCCACTGCTCATCATCCGAGCTGAAGGTCATGGGAAGTTCCTGAAGAAGAGAAGGGGGAGGGGGACGCGCCTGCGTACGCTGTGGAACGGGCCGTTCGGCCGCACACGGGCGCCGTGGAAATTAGCCGGATCACCGGCTCTGGAACGGGCTGGGGGGGCTCATTCGGCGGTTTCCATCCGGGCGAGCAGTGAACGGACCAGGGTGGGCAGGTGGCCTGGGCCGTCGCTGATCCAGACGTGGTCGGTCGCTTCGCCGAGGACGTACGCGGCGTCGTCGAGGAGGCCGCTGGAGATCTCCATGCAGGCGTCGGTAATCCGGGTGACGGCGAGCAGGGACTCGGAGAGCACGGCGACGTAGTCGCCCGGCGGGAGGTGGGCGGCCTTGGCGGCGGTGCGGATTTCCGTCAACTCCAGGTCGCTGAAGGCGAAGTCGAGATCGCTGTCCCACTCGTCGCCATCGGGCGTGGTGAAGGTCGGGTCCGGTGGCTGTGTGGGGATGCCGACGCGGGTGCAGATCTGGTCGACCGAGGTGGTGAGCTCGGCGAGGGACTCGGTGAGCCATCCCAGCGCGGACGCGTAGGAGGCCAGGGTGAACAGACTCGCCGGCGTCGCGGGGCGTGGCTCGTCGGCCAAGAATTCCTCGAGCCGGTCGTTCAGCTCGCAGATCACCCTGGGTCCGGCCGACAGCGCACCCAGCACGGGGTGCAGATACGAGCGGCTGGCAGCCGTCGGGTACTCGGCGGTGAGGATCCCGGAGACACTCTGCGCGGCGTCGGTGAGCAAGCCCGCCAGGTCGGCACGAGTCAGCGGGGTGCGGTCGACGATCATCGGTGGGGAGCCTTTCGGGAAGCGGTGGCAGTGGGCTGGGCCGCCGCCACTGGGAGGGGCGTCGGCTGGTTTGCCGCGTGGGGAGAGCGGGAGCGTGCGGCCTGCACGCGTGCTTCGGCGGCGGAGGCTGTCTCGACGTCCCGGTGAGAGCCGGTGCGCAGGTGGGCCGTGCGGTAGACCGCGTACTCCTTCCGGCTGCCCGCGGCGACGAGATAGACCTCGCGCTTGTGGTGCGAGGTGGGCGGGGCCGGGCGGAACTGGATGACCATCCGATAGGAGACGGATGGGTCGACGTACACCTTGTGAAAACCCGCGAGACGGCCCTTCAATGGCAGGCAGTCGTCACTACCGTGAACCAGGTTCTGCAGCTCCAACAGCGCCAGATCACGTATCTCGTCGGGGAGTTCGCGCAGGTCAGCGATGGCGTCCGGGTGCGCGGCGAAGGCGAAGCGGGCGCGGCTCACATCGACCTTCCCGGGCTGAGTACGTCACTCATGCCGCCAGCCCCAACGGCTCGGGCGCGGGGGTGGCCAGCACACGGTGGTTGGGCCGGGTCGGGCTCGTCGTGCACGCGGCGAACGGACCGTCGGGAGCACGGAGGTGTACCAGTGTCTGGTCGAGGTGGTCGCGGTGCCACGTCGAGGGACCGGACAGGCCGGCCTCGGCGTCGGTGAGCTGCTGCCACGAGAGCCAGAGGGCATGCAGCCGGGCCACGGCTTCGGGGTGTTCTTGCCACAGCGTGCACCACGGACGGGTCGTGCTGATCTCTCGCCCGTAGATCGGGAGGAAGAGGTGGTTCACCCAGGCACTGAGGGCGGCGAGTTCGACGGCGTACCCCTCACCGCCCAGGGCAACGATGAACACCGAGGTGGGGCCAGTGGCCGGCTCGGAGCCGGCTGCTGTTGCCGGAGCGCCGTCGGTCGGTTGGGGGGCGGGTGTGGGCTCGGCGCCGAGACGATCGAGGAGGACGCCGTGCTGCCTGACCTCGGCCATGGTCTTGGCGAGGCTGCTGGCGAGGTCGTCGAGGTTCTCGTCGGGGACGCGGAACGGCTCGGGGCCGGGGGCGGTCGTGCTGGTGTCGGGCATGGGGGCGTGCTCCATCTGTGGGACGGCGACATGGGGAAGAGGCTCCGGAGAAGCCGCGATTTGGCCCGGCCGGGAAAACCCGGTAGCCGGGCACTACGCCGCCGCGCAGCGAGGGCAGCGAGGGCAGCGAGGGAAGCGAGGGGCCAGCAACCGCAGGGCCCGGGCGGCCTGTTGCGGTACGACACCGTTGCCGAGCGCGGTGAGCTGAGCGGGGCGGCCGAGCCCCGGGGTGGCGGTGACCCAGCCGGCATCGAGGCCCTGCATCCACTCCACGAAGTTGGCACGCAGCCGTCCGGCCGCGTCGGTGGGCGCCGGGGCAGGGCGGGTGAGCGTCTCCCATCGGGTGATGGCGGCTGCGTACGCACCCCATCGCCGCTCTGCTCCTATTGCCTCCAGAGCGGCAGAGCCACCGTTGGCGAGGGAGTCGGCCGGCCCTTGCCCGGTCGGCGTTCCGGGGCACCCGGGTCGCGGGCCGGCGGTGTGGGCAGCAGGGACGCTGCCGCGCTCGGCAGGGTCATGTCGCCGTTGCCGTACCGCTGGTTGGGCGAGCCCTTGGATCCGTCCGACGCCTTCGGGGTGGGCAGGAGCCACTCCACCTCGTCGGCCAGGTTCGGGCCGTGGCCCCCGCTCTTCCTCTTGGCGGGGTGTTGCGAGCCGCCGTTCCTGCCGATGTTGCTGGTCGGCGTCTTGAGCAGGGTGTTCGGCGGGCCAGGCGGCGAGGAAGGTCCGCTCGCGGCGGTGCGGGGCGCCGATGTCGGAGGCGCGAAGCACGAGCCACCTCGCGTCGTACCGGAGGTCGGCCAGGGATCCGAGTACGGCACCGAGTGCTCGCAGAGGAGGCTGGTCTGGGGTGTCTCCCAGACACCACGGGCAGAATTCCACGTCGCCAGGGGAACCGGCGGGTGAGGTGAGGAGGCCGCGCACATTCTCGATCACAACCAGGCAAGGTCGGAGGGCCTCGACCGCACGGGCGACGTGCAGCCACAGCCCGGAGCGGGTCTGGGAGTTGAGTCCGGCCCTTCGGCCGGCGACCGAGACGTCTTTGACAGGGGAAGCCCGCCGTCAGGACGCACACCCGGGGGATGTTGGACCAGTCGACGGTCGTGATGTCGCCCAGGTTGGGCACCCCGGGCCAGTGCCGGGCCAGGATGCGCGAGGCGCCCGGATCGACCTCCGCGTGCCAGGCCAGGCTGCCGCCGAGCACGGACTGCACCCCGAGGTCCAGCCCGCCGTACCCGGAGCAGAGCGAGCCGATCAACGGCGGGCGCACGCTGCTGGTCCCCATGTCACCGCCCCCGCACGATCCGGCCCGGTGCAGCCGCTGTCGGCGTGGCAGGGGGAGGCGCGGGTTGGGGAGCGGGAGCTGTGGTCGTGGACCGGCTACGGGCGGCTCGGAGCCGTACGGACGGAGGCGAAACCGTCGCCGATGCGGCGTGAAGGGAGTCGGCGGCTTCGCGCAGGGCCGTGTCCGCCGAACCGAGAGCGTCTTCCATCACCCGCACTGCTGCCTCCCGGGCCTCCTGTGCGTCGGGCCGGTTACGGAGATGCTCGGTCTGGTTCAGGAAGGCGAGCTGGTGAGCCGTCTCCCCGAGGGCGGATGCCGCCTCGCCAGCAGGTCGCGCAGCGGCAGCGAAGCCCGCGATGACCCGGGCCGTGTGAACTTCGTGGTCCTGGGCCGCGGCACGGAGGAAGACCTCATTGCCCAGGTCGGTGATCAGCTCGCCGAGTTCGGATATCTGCCCGGCGACGGCGACGATGCCGGGCAAGCGGCGGTAGTTCCCAGCGACCGGGAGCTTGCCGCGCTGGGCGTCGAAGGCCGAGGCCATGGCACTCAGGGCAGAGATGTCAGAGCTGGGAGTGTTGTTCACGGTGAATCCCAAAGGAGAGGACGAACAGAGGACGGGGGCTTTCAGCTGTGGCCGCGCGAGGGAGACCGCACGGCAGCAGGGCCGGGCGCAGAGCGAGTTCGGGCCGAGGACGGCGACACCGGGTGTGGCGTGCTGCGAGCGAGAGCGGCGTGCACCCGCGCAGGAGGAGGTCCGTTCGACGAAGAAGCCGGGGCCGGCGACAGCGGAGAGTGACCGTTCGCCGTCCGGCAGCGGGTACGTACGTCGTCGAGTGGACCGAGCGTGTGCAGGGCGTGATTGATGAGCTGCCCGGGGGACAGGGACTCGTTCTCCGCCAAGCCTCGAATGGTGCGAGCAGAGGCGACAGCGGTGCGGATGATCGAGGAGCGGATCACCTGCTCACCGAGCCATTCGGCGCTGCCCGGGCCCACGCCGTCACACAGCGCGGTGACCTGATCGCCGGACAGCGTGCCGTCGGCCAGCAGACCGCGCCGCTGCGCCTCCCAGAGCAGGGTGATCTGGTCGATGGGCTCACCCCTGTGGTGCAGCGCGCCGAGGCACCGGTAGAGCTGCCCGTGGGCCGGGTCGGCGAAGTCGACCGGCCGCAGCCAGCCCACCACCTCGTCCATGGCCCTCGGCCGCTCAACAAGGACGGCCAGCAGGAACCGTTCGTCCTCGGCGACCTGACCGGCCCGAACCGGCGGCTGCGCGGAGGGAGCGGTGGCCGGCGGCGTAGCGGGCGGGACCGGGCGCGGTTCGGTACCCCACCGCCGTGCGAGATCGTCGAGAACCCGGGTCAGAACGTCAGCGTGGTGCAGGGCTCCCTCGACCTCGCCCCGCAGGGCGTCGGCGCGAGCCGCCTGGTGAAGGCGGATCGCGTGCGCGGTGACGCTGCGATGGATCGCCCCCTCCAGCACCATGCGGCCGTACGCCGGAGCGTGTTCGGGACGCGGGCAGGCAGAGACCAGGGTGTGGGCGTAGACCGCGCTCAGCCCCCGTACGTGGTGGCCGGCCTCCTCGACCGCATCGGTCACCCACGACAGCGGCACCGATGTATCGGCTGCCAGTCCGGGGTGGCCATCGGCCCGGAGTTTCCGCAGCGCGGCGAACAGCGCCTGGTGGACCGGCCGGTCGAAGTGATCCGGCGCGAGCCAGTCAAGATGCGAGAGCTGGCCCGGGTCGAGCAGCACGGAGCCCAGTACTGCCTGCTCCGCGCGCAGCAGCGGGTTCATCGTCGCCCTCCGGCGTCGGAGGAGGGATGTTCACCCTGCCGGGCGCGGAGATCGGCGACTGCCTGGTCGGCAGCGGCCATCGCCTCGGCGAAGCCGTCCAGCACCCCGGTGAACACAGGGTCGGTGGCTAGGACCGAGCCGGCCCCGCTGACCAGCCACCACCGGCCGTCGCGCAGAACGACCGGCGAGCGTACGAGCCGCCCGGGACGCGGCGTGGGCGCACTCATGCTGACAGTCCGAAGCCGTCACGGCTGTGGGCTTTCGAGAGGGCCCGCTCGGTGATGGCTTTCGTCGCACGCGCCGAGGCTGGGCCGACCACCTTCGCGGACGGCTCCCTGTACCAAGGCCGCAGATCGAGCATCGCCACCCGGATACCCGTGGCCAGGAGCAGCGCCTTGCCCTTGGGCAGGGCACGGATCGCGTCCGGCGGCAGGATCCGCTCGCTGCGCATGCTGATAGAGGTGGACTTGCCGCCGTCGCTGGTGGACACCGACGTGGTCTGCACGTCGTGGTCGCCGACCTGCCGGCTGAGCCGGTCGGCGAAGTCGGCGTCATCGATGCCCGATCCGATGATCTTGATGGTGGCGGCGGACCAGAGTGCGTCCATTCCGGCCTCGCCCCAGCACCGCTGGCCCTGCCGGTAGGACTGCAGGATCGTCATCGGGATGACACCACGACTGCCCAAGTGGCTGTAGAGGTCGGGGAGGTCGGAGATTTTGCAGACGTTCGCGGCCTCGTCCAGGACGCACAGGGCGGGCGGGTCGAGCCGTCCGCCGGATCGCTCGGCGACGATGACGGCCGCCCGCATCACGGCGTCGGCCGCCGCGGCAATGATCGCGGACGCGCTGCCGCCGCCGTCTTTGCTGAGGAGGTACAGAGTGTCGCGGGACGTGGAGAAGGCGAAGGGCTTGAACTCGGGCAGGCCCTTGGCGGGGGTGACCCAGGCGGCGACGTCCGGGTCGAGCAGGCAACTCGCGTACTGCCGCGCTGTCTCGTAGATGCCGTCGCGGGTCTCGGTGGCGCCGGAGACGGTGCCCTGGAGCTGGGCGGCGACCGCGTCGTGGCCGGCATCGGTGAGGAGATCGACCGGGGTCCGGTCGGCGGGGGAGGCGAGCCAGGCCAAGACATCGGTGATCGGCCGCCGGTGGCAGGCGGCGGCGAGGAACAGAGCGCCGAGCGTGTTGGACGCGGCGGTGGACCAGAAGTCGGAGCCTTTCGACTCGTCCACGCTGGCGGCGACGAAGTGCCCGGCAAGACGCTTCGCCCCGGCCAGGTTGCGGGCGTCGGCCAGGATGTCCCACCACATCTCGCGCGGATGGTGGGCGATCTGCTGCGGGTCCAGGGTCCAGATCGTGCCGACCTCGGCACGGGCATCGACCGTCGCGGTGAACATCGTTCGCTGCCTTGTTCGACGTCAGCAACACCGGACCGGGAGCCGCGAGAATTGCGGGGATCGCCAGCCCGGAGGTCTTGCCGCTTCGCGGAGCCATGATCGCGACGATCACGTCCTCCCAGGACGCGCGGACGCGGGCCCGCCCGGGGGAGAGGGTGCCGAGCAGGATGCCGTGGTCAGCAGGGGTGACCTCTTTTACACCCCTGTCGGCTCAGGGACGGCCGCAGGTTCCGGGCCTTGGCGGTGATCTCCTTGCCCAGCAGCGGGGCGAGGTCCGCCTTCCGGGCAAGGCCGTTCTTCGCGCATCCGCGCAGCCGCATCCACAGCGCCAGGCCGAGTATGGCGAGGCAGGAGGACAGCAGGCCGGGGATGATCCGCGCGCTGATGAGCAGGGCGGTGGGGCTCAGGTGCGGCCACAGCACCTCGGGGTGCAGCAACGCGTCGGTGGCCGTATACGGGGCCCAAGGCCCGGTACCGAAGAGGGAGTTGCTGAGGTTGCCGGTCAGCCAGGCCAGTGAACCGAAGGCGAGCGCGATGCCGAGTATGCCGAAGAGGAGATAGAGGAGCGCATCCGACCCGGTGGTGGTCGAGGGCGCGCTGGTACGCGGTGCGGGCATGGTGGGTCCTGGGTGTGAGCGCAGGCGAGTCATGGGGCGGGGCGCGCGGCGCTCTTCTGCTGCTGATCATCGAAGAAGTTCCAGTTCTGGCACACATCGGCGGCCGGAGCTATCGGGTGCGGGGAGCACGCGGCGGGGGTGCTCTTCTGCCTACCGCCTTCGCCCGGCGTACAAGTCGCGGCGGTGTTGCTGGCGCTCTACAGGTGGGGATCACAGTGCCTTCCTTGAAGGGGGGTGGCGAGGAGAGCCCCGGTCTTCGGGCTGTCAGGGAAAGAGAATCCGCAGAATCTGCGATTTGGCGCGGCCGGATATCACTGGTAAACGCCACCGCTCACCCCGGGGCGGCGGAGCCGTGGTCGTAGGTGAAGTTCGCACGGGCGGCGGGCGAAGTAGGCGTCGCTGTGTAAGCCGGCCCAGCGACCGTCCCGGCGGATGACGGTCGCGACGATGTTGAGCCCGCTGGTCTGGTTGCGCCCATCGGCAGTTCTCCGGTTGGAGGCCGGTATAAGCCGCGAACTGGCTACGATTAGCCTGCCGAGGCTGATCGGCGCCTGGTCATAGAGAAGGGGCTCATGCGCGCCGACGAAATCAAGCCCGGCATTCGCCTGACCGGGCTGTCTTCAGGGACGGTTACAGTCGTGGCTGTCACAGAGATCGGTCACGCCCTGCAAGTTACGATCCGGGACGACATCGGGCAGCTGTCCGATCAAGTGCTCTTCCCCAGTGACATTGCTTCGCTGCGGGCAGATGCGCCGAGGTCTCGGTGGTCGTTCGACGCCGACCCCGGGCAGTTCCGTCTGGCCGCCGAGGCGCTGCGCATGCGGCACGCGGGCCTGTCGGACCCGATGCTGGCAGTAGAGACCAGCGACATCGATCCGCTGCCGCACCAGATCCGAGCCGTCTACGGGTCCATGCTGGCCCAGGCCGGCTCCCTGCGCTTCCTGCTCGCGGACGATCCGGGCGCCGGTAAGACGATCATGGCCGGCCTGTACCTCAAGGAGCTGCTGCTGCGCGGCGACGTGCAGCGTTGTCTGATCGTCGCTCCGGGCGGGCTGGTCGAGCAGTGGCAGGCTGAACTCGCGGAGAAGTTCGGGATCGAGATGACGATCTTGACACGCGACCTCGCTGAGGCTGACCGTGACGGCGACCCGTTCCGACACAACCCGATGCTGATCGCGCGCATGGACCAGCTGGCCCGCAACGACGAGTGGCAGTCCATACTCGGCGAGTCGGAATGGGACCTCATCGTCGTGGACGAGGCCCACCGCATGAGCGCATCCTGGTTCGGAAACGAACTCAAGCGCACGCGCCGCTACGAACTGGGCCAGCTGCTCGGCAAGATCACCCGGCACTTCCTGCTCATGACCGCGACACCGCATTCCGGTTCGGAAGCCAACTTCCAGACCTTCCTCGCCCTGCTGGACCCCGACAGGTACGACGGCCAGTACCGCCAGGGCGTGCATTCCACCGACACCACCGGACTGATGCGCCGGATGATCAAGGAGGACCTGCTCACCTTCGAGGGTAAGCCGCTCTTCCCTGAGCGCGTGGCTGAGACCGTCGAGTACACCCTCTCCCCGCAGGAAATGCTTCTGTACGAAGAGGTCACCGAGTACGTACGCACGGAGATGAACAGGGCCGAGCAGGCCGACGGCAAGCGCCGCACGGTCGGCTTCGCCCTCACGGTCATGCAGCGACGTCTCGCATCCAGTCCCGAGGCGATCTACCGGTCGATCCGGCGCCGCATCGCCCGGCTGCGCACCCACCGTGAGCAGACGCTGGCGGGCCCGTTCGTTCCCCCGCCCGAGACCTTGTCGTTCGATCCTGAGGACTTCGACTCCGACGAGCTGGGAGCCGCCGAGCTGGAGCAGCTGGAGAGCGAGGTCCTGGACGCCGCTACCGCCGCGCGCACCGCAGCCGAGCTGGACGCCGAGCTCGCGGTCCTGGCACGTCTGGAGGAGATCGCCCAGCAGGTGCGTGCTTCGGGTGAGGACCGCAAGTGGCAGGAGTTGCGGTCCCTCGTCCTCAAGGCCCGCGAGGATGGCCTGAGCGGCGCCCACCACACGCCGCGCAAGATCATCATCTTCACCGAGCACCGCGACACCCTCGACTACCTCGCAGGCCGCATTACCACCCTGCTGGGCGGCGATGGGGATGCCGTGCGCACGATCCACGGCGGCACCGCGCGACAGGCGCGTCGGGAGATCCGCACCAAGTTCACCAACGACCCGCGCTGCCACGTCCTGATCGCCACCGATGCAGCCGGCGAAGGACTGAACCTTCAGGCCGCGCATCTGATGGTCAACTACGACCTCCCCTGGAACCCCAACCGGATCGAGCAGCGCTTCGGGCGTATTCACCGCATCGGCCAGCGCGAGGTCTGCCGACTGTGGAACCTCGTGGCCTCCCAGACCAGAGAAGGCCAGGTCTTCCAGCGCCTGCTGACCAAGATCGAGCAGCAGCGCCGTGCCTACGGCGGCAAGGTCTTCGACGTCCTGGGGGAGAACGCCTTCGCGGACGAGCCGCTGCGCGACCTGCTCATGCGAGCCATCCGCTACGGCGAGCAGCCCGAGGTCCGGGCCCACCTGGACCGGGTCATCGACAACTCTGTGGCCGACGGGCTGCAAGAGATGATCAAGGAACGTGCCCTGGCCACCCCGGACATCGGGCTGGAAGAGCTGGCCGAACTGCGTCGAAAGATGGACGAGGCCCGCGCCCGGCGTATGCAGCCCCACTTCGTGCAGGCATTCGTCATGGAGTCCCTGCGTGCTTTGGGCGGGCGGGCGTCCAAGAGGGAGAAGGACCGGTTCGAGCTGACCCAAGTGCCCGCTGCCCTGCGCGAAGGTCGGCGTACAGTCAGTCCGCGCTACGCACGCATCACCTTCGAGCCCTCGGCCGTGGTGATACCCGGCCGACCGGACGCCGAGCTCGTAGCGCCCGGTCATCCGCTGATGGACGCGATCATCGCCGAGATCCTGAACAGGTACGGCGACGCCCTGACCCGCGGAGCCACCTTCCTCGACCGGACCATCACCACCCCCCAGCTCGTGTTCGCCCTCCTGGAAGAGCTCTCGGACGGACGCGGCACCGCGATCAGTAAGAGGTTCGAGTACGTCTCCGTGCTGCCAGACGGAACCGCACAGCCGGCAGGCGCCGCCCCGTACCTCGACCTGTCCCTGCCGGCAGGTCTGAACCTCGAGCAGCACACCGCGCTGGCCCTTGCCATCAACTCCGAGCTGTCCACGGCCTGGCTAGCCGAAGGCGTGGAGAAGATCGCCCAGACCTGGGCGATCCAGCACGGTCTCCCCGAGCATCGCGCCGACGTCGCCGCTCGCGTCGTCCCGGCCGTCGAGCGCACACGCAAACTTGTACGTCAGCGGCTGCTGGCGCAGATGAACTACTGGGACGGCGAGTCGATCAAGCTCGCCGAGGCGCAAGCGGCCGGCAAGAAGATCCGCATCTCGCCGGCCACCGCACGTGACCGCGCCCGATCGCTGGAGGCCCGGCTCGATCACCGTCAAGGCGAACTCGACCTCGAAACCCAGGTCAACGTGCATCCGCCACAGATCATCAGCGCTGCGCTCGTCCTGCCCGCTACGGTCATCCCGGGAGCCGACGGCGAACAGCCGACACCTGGCAGCTTCGCTCTGGACACCACCGTCACCGAGCGTCGGGCCGTGGACGTGGTTCTGGCCGCCGAGCGTCGGCTGGGCCGGGACCCTGAGGAGATGGCGCACTCCAACAAGGGCTTCGATATCCGTTCCCTCAAGCCCGACGGCCACCTGGTCTTCATCGAGGTCAAGGGGCGAGTGCTGGGCGCTGACAACTTCACTGTCACCACCAGCGAGGTCGGCTACGCCAAGAATGCCGAGCCCGACTACCGGCTCGCCCTGGTCGCAGTCGACCCTGATACCCCTGACGGGTCGAACGACCGGGTCCGCTACGTGCTCAACCCCTTCGCCGACCTCGTCCTGGACAGGTACGTCGACGACCTGCGCCGTAAGTGGAGAGCCGAGTGGGACCGTGGGGTCGATCCCCTCTGACACACAAGATCCACACGTGTCATCCGCTCGAATGCCACCCGAGGCACGGTTCGAGCGTCTCGGAATCTAAAGTGAGCAGGTGAACACCGTAGTGCAGCCCGGAACGCCGTCAGGTTCTGTCCCCCGACGCAAGCTCATCGAGGTCTCCCTCCCGCTGGAGGACATCAACGCCGAGTCGGCCCGAGAGAAGTCGATTCGACACGGGCATCCCTCCACGCTGCACCTGTGGTGGGCTCGCCGCCCCCTTGCCGCGGCTCGCGCCGTGCTGTTCGCCCAGCTTGTCGACGACCCGTCTTCGCATCCCGAGTTGTTCCCCACAGAGGAGGAACAAAAGCAGGAGCGCGAGCGCCTGCACGGGATCATCCGACGGCTGGTGGTCTGGGAGAACATCAACGACGAGGGCCTGTATCGGGAAGCCCGCGAGGAGATCCTCAAAAGCACGGGAGGGAACCCGCCTGCCATCCTGGACCCGTTTGCAGGCGGTGGAACGATCCCGTTGGAAGCTCAGCGCCTGGGCTTGGAGGCTCACGCCAGCGACCTCAACCCGGTGCCTGTACTGATCAACAAGGCCCTCATTGAGATCCCGCCGAAGTTCGCGGGGGAGCCGCCCGTATTTCCCGGAGCTGCGGAGAGCCAATTGGGGCCTTGGCCGCGGGCTACAGGTCTGGCGGAGGACGTGCGACGCTACGGCGACTGGATGCGCGACCGCGCGCAGGAGCGCATCGGGCACCTGTACCCCAAGGCGCAGGTGCCGGTGCTTGGACTCGACGGCGAGCCCACGGGGAAGACCACCGAAGCCACCGTCATCGCGTGGATCTGGGCCCGGACGGTGACCTGCCCGAACCCTGCGTGCGGCATTCGTATGCCGTTGGTGCGTTCCTGGTGGCTAGGCAAGAAGAAGGGCAAAGAAGCCTACGTCGTCCCCTCGCTGGTGAGCGATGCCGAGGCCCCAGGCGGTCGGCGGGTGACATTCGCGATTGCCCACGACCCGAAGCAAGCACCGACGAGTTCGAACGACGGAACAGTCAGCAAGACCGGAGCAATCTGTGTGGCTTGTGGAGCCACTGCTGAACTTGCATACGTCCGAACAGAGGGAAAGGCGTCGCGCATATCAGCTCAGCTAATGAGTGTGGTGGCCCAGAGGCAGAGGCGACGCATTTATCTCTCACCCACAGCCGAGCATGAGCAGGCCGCCAATATTCCGTTCCCAGATGGTGCGCCCCTGGGGTCACTTCCTGATGCCGCACTCGGGTTCCGCGTGCAAGGCTATGGCATGAGCGAGTGGGCGGACATGTTTACTAACCGACAGCTGGCTGCTCTGACTGCATTCAGCGATCTGGTTGTGGATGCGCGCGAGAGGGTGCTGGCCGACGCCATTGCCTCAGGTCTTCCCAGTGGTGAGCGCCTCGCTAATGGTGGTTCTGGTGCGCAAGCCTATGCGGATGCCGTGGCAACCTATCTAACATTCGCTCTGAGCAAGCTTGCCGCACGCAACAACACGATGTGCACCTGGGAATCTCGAATGGACCGACTTCGCGGGTCGTTCCAGCGTCAGGCTATTCAAATGACTTGGGATTTCGCCGAAGCGCCCCCACTGGAAGCGTATGGTGGAGGATTTACCTCTGTAGTGATGTCCGAAACCGAAGTAATTGATGGTATGACTGCTGCGCGAGTCGCCGGATCGGCACTGCAGGCAGATGCTGCAGGTCGTACTTACGAGGGCCTTCTCATTTCTACGGACCCTCCGTACTACGACAATATCGGCTACTCGGACCTCTCCGACTTCTTTTATGTCTGGCTCCGTCGATCTCTCCGTAGCATTCATCCGAATCTTTTCGAGACGATGCTCGTCCCTAAGGCGGAGGAGCTCGTCGCGAACCCGCACCGACACGGCAATATGGAGAAGGCTGAGAAATTCTTCGAGAGCGGGTTCCGGCACGTATTCGCCCAGGCGCGCCAGACGGCGATTTCCGACTACCCCATTGCTGTCTTCTATGCGTTCAAGCAGGCGGAACTGGAGAAGGAGGGCGTCGCGTCGACTGGGTGGTCGACGTTCCTGGAGGGCATGGTCCAGAGCGGATGGACTATCACCGCAACCTGGCCCATGCGCTCTGAACTTAGTAGCCGCATGCGAGCAGTTGGCTCCAACGCTCTCGCATCCTCCATCGTTCTGGCGCTGCGACCGCGCGAAGCCGCCGCTCCGGCGACAGATCGCACCGGATTCCTTGTCGCGTTGCACTCTGAACTGGAAGAGTCGCTACCGCGGATCCGTGAGGGCGCAATCGCCCCAGCAGACCTGCGGCAGACGATCCTGGGGCCCGGCATGGCGGTGTTCTCCCGCTTCTCCCGGGTGCTGGAGGACGACGGCTCCACCATGTCCGTGAAGACCGCGCTGGCGCTGATCAACCAGACCTTCGATTCTCTGCAGAACGAGCACGACGCCGAACTCGACGCCGACACCCGGTTCTGCCTGGATTGGTTCCGTTCCTACGGCTGGGACACACGCCCCTACGGTGATGCGGAGTCGCTAGCTGTGCCGCTGGGCCTGTCGGTGGACGGGATCGCCCGCGGTGGAACCCTCACCTCCGGCGCCGGCAAGGTCGCGCTGATCAAGCCGCAGGACCTCGACCCCCGGTGGGATCCGGCTCACGACGACCGGCTGTCGCTGTGGGAGGTCACCTGCCACCTGGCGCGCGCGTATGCGACCGAGGGGCGCGAGGAGGCCGCCAGGCTCATGGCTGAGGTGAAGGGGAGGGTGGACATGGACGAGGTCAACCGCCTGGCCACCCGCCTATACGAGCTGATGGAGTCTCAGGACTCCTCGACCGCTGGTCTGTTCAATGGACTCGGTGGTGCGTGGGCCGATGTCTCCGCGACGTCGGCCACGATCCGCCCGGCCGCTGTGGCCGAGATGCTCTTCGGGGAGGAGATCTGATGGCGCTGACGAACAATGAGAAGGTACTGCGCAGCTTCGACCAGCTGCTTGAGGGCATGCGGCCGTGGGTCGACATGCGTATGTCCGCGCAGGCTCCGACCGGCAAGGACTGGATGGAGCTGATCGCCGCTGAGGACGTGGCGAAGTTCGGCACGACCAAGACGTACTCGCGGGACGACGTGCGGTTTCTGCTGCGCATCGTGACGGAGAGATGGAAGGTCTTCGAGAAAGACCTCTCGCGCCCGCAGTCCGCGTTGGCTTCTGAGCTGCGGGAGACTGCAAACGCGGCCCACCATGGGCAGAAGTTCTCCTCGGACGACACCTACCGCGCGCTGGACACGATCGAACGTCTCCTGACGGTGATCGGTGCTGGGGACGAGGTCGATGTGGTCGCGAAGATGCGCATGGAGCACCAGCGGGAGGTCTTCGAAAAGCAGACCCGCAACCGGCTGATGCGTGAGGCGCAGGCGGTCAAGGTCGCCGGCGTGCAGGCTGGTACGACGATCAAGCCGTGGCGTGAGGTCATCCGGCCGCACACCGACGTGATCCGTGGGCAGTTCTCCGCCGCTGAGTTCGCTGCCGACCTGTACGCGGTGGCCCATGGTCACTCCGCAGCGCCGGAGTATCTGAACCCGGCTGAGTTCTTCGCTCGTACCTATCTCACCAGTGGTCTCTCCGACCTGCTGACCCGTGCGCTCAAGCGCCTCTCCGGGGACGCTGGGGCGAGCCCGGTGATAAATCTGCAGACTCAGTTCGGTGGCGGTAAGACGCACTCGATGCTAGCTCTGTACCACCTGTTCTCCGAGGGTCTGGCGGCGAGCGCGCTGTCTCAGACCGTGCAGGATGTCGTGCATGCCTCCCTGCCCACGGCCGACGGCGACCCGCTGAGGTCGCTGGACGTGAAGCGGGTCACGTTGGTGGGCACAAAGCTCTCCCCGAGCCAGCCGATCGTCAAGGACGACGGCACGCAGGTGCGCACGATCTGGGGGGAGCTGGCCTGGCAGCTCGGTGGCCGCAAGGCGTTCGACCGCGTCGCGATGGCGGATGCGACCGGTACTGATCCCGGTGACGCGCTGGACGCCGTCGTACGCGAGGTCGTCGCCGGCGGCGAGAGCGTGCTGATCCTGATCGACGAGTGGGTGGCCTACGCCCGCCAGCTCGTGGGGCGCGACGACCTGCCTGGCGGATCCTTCGCCACGCAGCAAACCTTCGCCCAGCACCTGACCGAGATGGCCAAGTCCATCCCGGGCGTCATGCTCGTGGTCTCTATTCCCGCCTCTGATTCCCTGGACAACGGCGGCGGCGGCTCGGCGCTGGAGGTGGGTGGCCCCAACGGGCACGTCGCTCTGGAGATCCTGCAACACACCATCGGTCGCAACGCCGATGACTGGCGGCCGGCCAACAACATCGAGTCCTTCGAGATCGTGCGCCGGCGCCTGTTCGAAGAACCCGATGCCGTGGCCCTGGCGGACATCTCCGCGGTGGCCAAGCAGTACGTGAAGTACTACCAGGACAACACCGGGTTCTTCCCGCGTGAGACGACCACCGGCGAGTACGAGCAGCGCATCCGGGCGGCGTACCCGATCCACCCGGAGTTGTTCGACCGGCTCTACGAAGACTGGTCGACGCTGCCGAAGTTCCAGCGCACCCGCGGTGTGCTGCGTCTTATGAGCGTGGTCATCAACTCGTTGTGGGCCGCCAATGACACCACGCCGCTCATCACGCCCGGCGCGGTGCCCGTCCACGACACTCAGGTCTTCAGCGAGATCACCAAGTATCTCGACGACAACTGGAAGCCGGTCGTGGACAAGGACGTCGACGGCGAGGGCGCCACACCGGTTCAGATCGACCGTGAGCGTCCGTCGTTCGGGCAGCGAGCGCTCACCAGGCGTGTCGCCCGGTCGGTGTTCATCGCGACCGTTCCGACGCTGCGCTCGGCGCACAAGGGTGTGGACATCCAGCAGCTCCGCCTGGGCGCTGCGGTACCCGGCGACGTCCTTAACCACATCGGTGACGCCCGTGCACTGCTGGGGCAGCGTGCCACGTACTTCTACGAAGACGGCGACCGCTCCTGGTACGACCTCGCGGCGTCGGTCTCCCGAGTGGCAGCCGACCGGGCCGCCGGCTACAGCGAGGCCGACGTGCACGCCACGATCGTCGAACGCCTCAAGGCTGCGGGGAAGGCGCTCAAGGCTTCCTTCGGTGCCGTGCATGCTGCGCCTCTCGACACCGGGGACATCCCCGATTCCGAGGTCCTCAAGCTCGTGGTCATGCACCCGAAGTTCACCTGGGGCAAGGACGCCTCCACAGCCATGGCCTTTGCCGAGCGTCTCCTGCGAGAGGCCGGTAACGGGCAGCGACAGCGGCGCAACATGATGGTCATGGTCGCCGCCGATCGCGAAACCTACCCCGAGCTCGACGGCGTAGTACGCGAGTATCGGGCCTGGCAGTCCATCGCCGACGAGGCCGACGAGCTCGAGCTCAGCGCCCAGCAACGCAAGCAGTCCATCACCCGCGCCCGCCAGTTGGACGCGGCCGTTGACGACCGTGTCCGTGCCGCCTTCACCGCAGCGCTGATTCCGACCGAGCTGCCCGGTCAGAAGCCGACCATCTCCTTCACCCGTGTCGCCAAGGACGGCGGTTCCCTGGCCGAGCGCGTCACCGCGGCGCTCAAGGCCAAGGGCTGGATCACTCCCGTCCTGGGAGCCACGCTCGTACGCATGGCTCTCGAAGGCGCTCTGGCCAACGCCTGGAGCAAGGGGCACGTGCGGTTCGGTGACCTTTGGTCCTGGTACACCCAGTACCCGTACCTGAAGCGCCTGCCCAACCGGCAGGTGCTTGAACAGGCCGTACTCAGTGCCGCCGATGTGCTCCTGTGGCAGCAGGATGCCTTCGCCCTCGCCGATGGCTACGACGAAGCGACCGACGAATACCAGAACCTATGGATCCACGGTGACAAGCCCGAGCCCGGGTTCGCCAGCGACGACATGCTCCTCGTCCAGCCGGGACGAGCGGTCGCCCAGCGTGCACGGGTCGTCGCCACCCTGTCGGCTGAGCCGGAGATCCCGGCAGAAGATGCCAGCAGCAGCGAAGACAGCACCCCGCAGCCCAGCATCGTCACCCCTCTCCCGGGCGCCGACTCTCAGCCTTCGACGCCGATGGCCAGGAAGGTCGTGCGGAGGTTCTGGGGCGTCAAGACTCTTAACCCCAACCGCCCTGCCGCCGACTTCGCCAACGTTCAGCAGGAAGTCCTCGCACACCTTGAGGCTGCCGACGGCGTCCGACTCGAGGTCCGCATCGAGATCACCGCAACCACCACTGACGGTTTCACCGAGCAGCAGGTGCGAACGGTCCGTGAGAATGCTGTTCAACTGAGGTTCGAGGACAGTGGGTTCGAGGAAAGCTGAACGGCGCACGCGCCGGGTCATAGATCTCACAAGCGACGGGTCCCCCCTTCGATACGGGGTGAGGTAACCGCCTCATCCCGAGCTCAGGAGACCAGGATGTATGCCGTCGTTGACCGGGAACGAGAGCGTAGGAGTGAGGTAGGTCGAGCTTCCGAAGCGACTTGATCGGTAGCCCCCGGCCAGGGCCTACGGTGAGCGGCTCTTCGGCTGGGCGATCCAGCTACTCACGCGACCGTTCCTATGTTGGACTCCTTGGGCGCTCGCTACGGGAGGTGGGGTCAGCGGTTGAGGGCGAAGGCGATGCGAGGGTCGACCGGCCGGGTCGCCGGAGCGGAGGCGGTGGGAGCGGGAACCGGCACCATGGCCGGGAGGCCGTCGCGGACTGGGCTGACCGCGAGAGCGGCGGCGCTGACGCGGGAGGCACAGGTAAAGCCTCGGTCGTGGTGGGGGCGCGCGGTTGCTGTGGGCGTAGGAGGGCGGCGAGCCGCTACGTCCTGGGCGAGGGAGGGCTGGACCGCGACCTGGAGATCGGATCGATGCATCGACAGCGTGGCGCCGGCGACCTTCCCCAGGGCTTCGCTGCGGTCGATGGTGAGGGGCAGCGTGTAGATGTCCAGGTCCGGGATATGGTGCCAGCCGTGTTCCTCCAGGATGAGGCGGCCGCCGAGCGCGGAGGAGTGGTCATCGGTGGCCGCGATGATGCCGAGCTGCGAATGTTCGGCGAACGCGACGTCGGGAACTGCGCCCGGAGACCGGCCACGGACGGAGCCCGCTTCGGAGGCCAGTGATGGGTCGAACGCGGCATCTACGTCGACCTGGTAGCCGGCGTTGCGCAGCAGTGTGACAGCCCGGGTGACGCGGCCCTGTCCGTCACGTTGCTGGTCGGCCAGTGCGTACAGCGTCGGCTGGTCCGGGACGGGGTGGAAGTCGAAGCCCTTCAGCATCCATGCGCTGGCTGGGAGGTGTTTCGGGTTCGCGGCGACGATGCCGTAGGCGGGGTGGTGGCCGATCGCGACGTCGGGAAGCGAGTCGTAGTGGGTGGGCATGGCTGATCCATCCGATGCAGGCTCGGGGAGCGCGGTGGTCGAGGGCCGGAATGGTTCTGCTGGCGAGGGGCACGGGGTACTCCGAGGCGGAAAGCGGTCAGCGACCGGGCGCGGACGGGACACGGGCAGGCGGCGGTACGGGGCGTACGGCCGAAGCCGCAGACCTCGGTGCCGCGGGCGTGTACTGGGCCGTCGGTGAGAGTGCGCGGGCGGCACTCACTCGCGACGAGGCGGCGTCCGGTCGTGGAGGAAGACCGAGCTGATCGAGGTGCCCGTCGATGGCGTCCAGCAGGCTGACCGCGCTGCCGCCGTGCCGGGCATGGGGGCCGCCTGGCTCCGAGTCGTAGATCACTTCATGGACTGTGTAGTCGTCGGGATGCCCGCGGGTCACCAGCCAGCTTTCGGGGCGCCCGGGTGGGTGGTCGGTCGGCGGTTCCTGGGGCGGCGAGATGCTCAGCGAGCTGCCGTCTGGGAGGGCGATGCGGACGATGTAGTCGCTGAGCCCGTACTCGACAGTGCACTCCCGGCCGCGCTGCCGGAGGGGCGCGGCGAGGTGGCCGTACCCGTGCGCAGGTCCCGGCATGTCGGCAGTCGCCTGTTGGGGGAGCAGTTCGCTGGGGTGAGCGGTGATGGGCGGGTCCTCCTGCTGGAGTGGAACCAGGGGTGGATCGGAATGCATAGGGCTTCTCCCCGGCTGGGTGCCCCGGCGGCCGACGGCGCGAGCCGCAGGCACGTGCAGCTGGTAGGGGCGAGGGGCGAGGGGCGTGGCGTTCCACGAGGATGCGGCGATCGGCCGGTTGGTCCCGCCGGAACTCGGTGCTATCGACGTCAGCGGGAATGACGTGGGGGCTTCGGGTGCGACGCCGGTGGTGCGGGAGGCGAAGCGGGCGAGGCCTCGCGGTTGCCGAGAGCGGAGCGAGCGAGGGCCACCTGGGCTCGGTCGTTCTGCGAGGGCCGATCGGGATCCGCCTGCTCGGCCAAGTAGCTGGCAGCCCGAGCGAGTGCCGGGCCTTGAAGGGACAACTCGTCGGCGTAGTGCCAGCCTTCGGAGTTGCGGATCTCCTGCGCATGGCTTGCATAGATCTCCCGTGAGTCAGGGAGCGAGTCGTCCATGAGCGCCATGACCTGGTCCCACTCGTGCCGGACCTGGCCTGCCCGTTCCAGAGTGGTGTCGATCCCGCGCAGCTGCCGGAGGTCCTCGCTGACCGGCCCCTCGACGTAGTCGGCACCGTGGGCGGTGGCACGGACTCCCGCCAGGACCTCGGGGCCGTAGGTGAGGAAGACCTCGACGTGTTTCCAGGCCTCTGCGTCACGGGTCACCTTGCCGTCCGCGTAGCCCTTCTCGTCGATGGACCAGCCGTCCTCGTCGCAGAAGGAGTCCGAGACCGCGTCCCAGGCGTCGGATGCCTGCCTGATGCCGGCGGCGGCGGAGGCGAGCGCCGGGATGTGCTGCCTCCATGCCAGTTGATCGGTGGCCGTCAGGGGCTGGCCTTCATGAGAAGCGGGATAAATGGGCATGATTGGTCCTCGTTCTTGTGCTGGCGCCTGCCGGGAGGGTGTTAGCGAGCAGACGAACCCACGGGCTTATGCCGACATGCGGGCGTCGGTGTCGAAGAGTTCGCGCTCGGCCGGGTGCAGGATGTGCTGCGTGATGAAGGAGCGGCCTGCGACTTTCCACAGGCCTCGGCCCTTGGTCAGGGCGGAGACTGCCTGGGTCTCGACGCCGGTCAGACCGAGCAGTGAAGCGGCTGCGGCGAGTTGGTCGGGTTCCTGGCGGTAGATGATGCGGGTGGAGCAGTCGGCGAGGAGGCCCTCCGCCAGCACCCGGCCGCGTGAGCCGGCATCGCCTGCCGAGAGCAGATCCGACAACCGGTGGATGACCATGAGGTTGGCGATGCCGAGGCCGCGGGAGAGTTTCCACTGGGACTGCATGCGTTCCAGCAGGCCGACGTGCCGCATCACGCGCCACGCTTCGTCGTAGATCATCCAGCGTCGGCCACCGTTAGGGTCGGCGAGTGCGGATTCCATCCACGCCGAGGCGCAGGTCATGGCCAGGACCAGGGCGGTGTCGTCGCCGGAGCCGCTGAGGCGGGAGAGGTCGATGGACAGCATCGGGGTGGCCGGGTCGAAGGTCACGGTCGAGGGGGCGTCGAACATGCCGCTCAGGTCGCCGTGCACCAGGCGGCGCAGGGCGTGTGCGAGGTCCTGTGCGGCGGGTCCCATGTGTCCGGCCTGGTCGCCTAGGGCCCGGTCGAGGCGCTCGGGCGAGCCGAGGGCGTGCGCGATCTCGCCGAGCAGCGGCACCGTGCCGACGGCGTTGGCCTCGGCGACGACCAGGTCGAGCGCGAGGTCCAGGGCCGTGTGCTCCATGGGCAGGAGGTCGCGCATGAGGACGGTGCGGGCGAGGCTGGCCAGGAGCAGGAGGCGGCGCTTTCGGACCTCGGTTACCCAGTCGCTCTCGCTCACTGAGACGGGCCGGGCCGGGGCATCCAGCGGGTTCAGCCTGCCGGGGAGGCCCGGCCCCAGCGCGATGCTGTAGCCGCCGAGAGCCTGTGAGACGGCCGTCCACTCGCCCTTGGGGTCGCAGGGGACGTAGACCCGGTAGCCGTGGGCGATCGCCCGGGTGGCTATCGACTTGGCCAGCGCACTCTTGCCCATGCCGATGATCCCGGCCAGGACGGCGTTCGGGTTGGTGAAGCCCTCGATCCTGCCGCTGCTGTACAGCGAGAACGGGTCGTAACAGAAAGCTGCTTCGGCGTGTACGTCGCGGCCGATGAAGATGCCCTCCGCGCCCAGGCCGCCCTCCGCGAGGAAGGGGTAGGCCCCGGACACGGTGGCGGTGGTCATCCGGTGGGCGGGCAGGCGCAGTTTGCCGCCCCGAGCCGAGGAGGAGCCGGGGCGCCCGGACGACGGGAAGACCGGGCGCAGCTCCGGATCGAGGAATTCCGCGGCACGGTGCTTGGGCGCGGCGCCGGCCAGGCGCGCCTGACGACGGGCCTCGGCGAAACCGCTTCGGGCGGCCCGCTGCTCGGCACGGGTCGCCTTGCGGGGGACGAACAGGTGGGAGGCGCAGGCGCGGGTGCGGGGCATGAACGTTCTCCAAGTGGAAGGCGGGGTCAGTGGCGTACGAGGCCGGTGAACGGTGCGTGCAGGTCGGCAGGGGTGGTGCGGCGGCGCACGATGCGCGCGGTGCGCTGGTGGCGCTGGCAGACGGTCAGCTCGGGCGCCCCTTCGGGCAGGGCGGCCCGGCACGCCTCGGGTTCGGTCACTTCGCCGGAGTCCGGCCGGGGCGCCGCGTGGTAGGCGGTGTGGATGTGGTCGGCGGCCTGCCAGGCCCTGGTGCGGGCGGCACGGAGGGCGTCGCCCTCGACAGGGACGAGCTGTCCCGTGCGGGAGGCGTGGGCGTCGAGCAGTTCGTACAGCGAGACGAGATGGGCGTGCAGGGCGTCCAGCTCGGGTCGGGTGGTGACGAGCGGACCGCCCGGGATGTTGAGCGCGCGGTGGAAGTCGAGCGCGGCGGTGGCGAAGGGCACGAAGTCCTGCGCGGTCGTACTGGCGGTGCGGGACATGCGGGCGCTCTTTCACAGGAGAGAAGGGGACGAAGGCCGGTTTCAGACGGTGCGGGCGAGCGGCATGGCGGCGGCGGTGAACGCCTCGGCCTGCTGCCAGGTGAGCGGCCGCAGATCGAGCTGCGCGCCGACGGCTGCGGTTTCCACGACCGCGCAGGCGGAACGCAGTTCCTCCTCGGAGTCGGCCGAGACGGTCAGCAGCCCGGTCAACGCGACGTCCGCGTGCCCCGCGATGAGCTGGCGTTCACGGGACTTGATGTCCTGGTACTCGATCGAGTCCGCCTCGGAGTCGACCTGCCCACGCCGCGTCCGTTCCGCAGCATCCGCGATCACGCTGGCCTTCCTGCGCTGGACGTCACGCAGAGCGGCGTCCAGACCCTTCGGCTCGTACGACAGCGACAGCGTGCGCCGTACCCCGGCGGTGAACAGGAGCTGGTGCAGGAAGCCGGCCGAGGTTTCGGTGCGGGGCCAGTTCTCTATCCAGTACGTGGCGTGGACGGCCGAGTCGGTAGCGATGTGGTCCGCCTTCTCGACGACCACGACCGGGCCGGCGGCAGCGGGCTCTGCCTCGGGGCGGCCGCTGACCGACCAACGGGCCAGTGCGGAGAGCGCCTTGGGATCGTACGCGGTTCGAACGACAGCCGCGATCTCGCGAGCGGTGAGCCAACCCGTGGGGTTGAGCCCGGCGGTCCGTGCGGCCTGGTCGAACGTCGAGGTCAGTTGGCCCAGGACGTTGAAGGATCCGGTGAGGCCGCCTCCGGCCTGGTTGATCAGGCGGCGTGCGGCCTTGGCGTCCAGCGACACGGCGACGTACGCCTCGTGCGGTGCCGCGGCCGGGCCCGCGCTCCGGATCAGTTCGCCATAGATCGCACCGGCCATGGGGGTGTCGGGCCGGCCGTTCTCCTCCCAGTACCGGCGCAGCGCGTCGCCGGAGTCCGGGACGGTGCGCTCGATCACCTGGATCCTGGCTACCTGGCCGGTACGGGCCAGAGCGGCAAGGGCGCGTCCCCAGCCGCTGACGTTGGCGTTCTGCGTACCGGGGTCGAGCAGAGCGTAGGCGCGGGAGGAGACCTTGACGACGGCGGTCAGCGTGCCCGTGTGCGGGTCGTGGACCGCGCCGTAGCGGCGGTCGGGTGCGGTGACGACACGCAGACTGGCCGCTGTGCCGGGCAGGTGGAGGAGCCCTTCGCGGACCGGGCGGTGCGAGGGGCGGGTGAGCCAGACCAACTGCTTGCGCAGCCGGCGGACCACGTATCGGGTGACGATCGGAGTCCAGTCGGCCAGGGCACGGCCTCGGTGGCGGACGAAGACGAGAAGGGCGACGGCGGCCCATACCGGAATGAGTTCGAGAGCGCCGACCACTCCGCGGGCGAGGATCACGGCGAGCAGGAGCAGACCGGCGAGGCCGACGATGATCAGCTGCGGGGCGGTCAGGCCGAGCAGGATGCCGCGCCTGCTGCGGTGCGGGAACTTCACGGTGGCCGTGGTGGTTTCGGCCGGGGGTTTGACGGACATGGCGGTTCCAGACGGTGGGAGCGGACTGAGGGCGAGGTGTGCGGTGCTCTTCTACTGGAGGACACGGCGAGGCTCCGTTTCTCCTGGCCGGTGGTGCGAGGGGAGCGGGGGCGGGCTGTGAGTGCAGCCCGCCCCCGGTTGTGGTTGGTCAGGAACCCGAGGGCGGCCAGGTGGGTTGCTGTATCCAGCTCGTCGGCGTCGGGGAACCGGTCGCCGACGGCTCCGTCGAGGACGGTGGCGGTGAGGCAGGGCTGCTCGGTCCCTCCCCGGGCGCAGGGCCGGCGGGGGACGCGGCACCGGCACGGACGACGCTGCTGACCGGAGCCGACGTGCCGGCGAACCGCGCACCCGGGGCGCATCCTTCGCCCCCCTCCGTTTCACCCTCGCTGGGCCGGGTGATGAGCGGCGGGATGCCGGAGCGCTGGATCAGGGCGCGGCCCTTGTCGCCGGTGGCGTTCGGGTCCTCGCCGTAGCGGAAGCTGGTCTGCGGCTTGGGCGGGCCGGAGTCGATGCCCTCCTTGCTGAGGTTGCCACCGGCGGGGTTGATGCCGGAGGCGACACCGTCGGTGCCTGCGCCCGGTACCTGGCTCGGACCCTGCGGCGAAGGGGCGCCTGCGCCGACCCGCATCGCCATGCTGCCCGCGGTCTTCGCGGCCCCCGCGGCGACCGCCATGCCGGCGACGCCGGTGCGGTGCAGGTCGTCATGGCCGCCGCCGTCGCTCGCCCAGTGGACGAACTTGTACGTCGCGTACGGGCACAGCAGGACCAGGACCATCACGACGATGCCGGCCATCGCGTCGGACAGGGCGGCCATCCCGTCGTGGGGGTCCGACTTGCCCATCGCCGAGACGCCGATGAGGAAGACCACGGTCATCAGTAGCTTCGAGACGACCAGGGTGGCGGTGGCCTCGATCCAGCCACGCCGCCACCGCTTGGCGACCTCCCAGCCTCCGCCGGCTCCGGCGAAGACGGCGAGGGAGACCATGACGAGGACGCCGACCTTGCGGGCGACCATGACGCCCCAGTACAGGAACGCGCCGATCGCGCATCCGAGGGCGACCAGGGATGGGACTCCCCAGCCGAGGCCATACATCGCCCCCAGCTCGGTGACCTTCACCACTCGGCGGATCGCGTCGTCGACCGAGCTGTTGGCCGCTTGGAACAGGCCGTCGGACAAGGCGTCGACCACGGTGATGGCGACGGAGGTGAAGGCGATGGCACAGAAGCTGAACAGAACACCGGTCATGGTGCCGATCGCTGCCTGGGCCAAGGCTCGATCGTCGCGTCGCCAGGCCGCGAGCATCAACTGGATGCAGAACGTGCCGACGGTCAGCGCGAGCCCGATGGGCAGCAGCAGTTCGTAGTTCTCCCGGAACCACGACGCGTTGAGGTCGATGGCGGTGGTCGCGTTGACGGTCCTGGCGGCGAGATCAGCCGCGCTGGCGGCCAGTTCACCCATGGACTTCGCGATCCATGCCCCGATGCCGTCGGTGACGGCCCCGGCGGGGTTGGTGGCGAAGTCGACAGCGCCGCAGACCTTGTCCATCAGCGGAAGGTCGCAGACTCCCATGGTGGTACCTCCTTTCCGGGCTGGGGATCAGGGCGCGACGGACGGCATGACGCCGGCCAGGGCGCAGGGACGGTCGGGCCGGCACTGGACCGCGAGGGTGGTGACGCGGTTCTCCGCACCACCGGCGGGCGAGCCGTTCCAGGCGATCGACTGCTTGCCGGAGACGGTCACCGCGTAGACGTACGCCTGCGTGATCGTCCCGGGGGCCGCCTGAAGGGCCTGGGTGAACGCGTCCGGGAAGTGCCCCTCGTTCACGGTCGCAGTGGCGAACTGGCCGTTGACGGCCATGTTCTTCCACAGCACGGGCGAGGGAACGACCGCGTCGACCGAGTCGCGGTCGGCGTACTTGCTCTCGGTGGTCAGCCACCCGTGCAGAGAGGTCAGCAACTCCGCCTGGGAGTACGCGCGGGTGTCGTAGGACCACAGAGCTGTGGCGGCTGCCTTCCCGAACGCGATCGGATCGTGCGTGTCCGGTGGGACCGGGAGGGCGGCGGAGCTTGTGATCGGCGACGGCGACCCGGCCGGCGAAACGGCCGGGACAGAGGGGGAGACCGAAGTTGCCTGAGTTGCAGGGGGCTTGGCGGGTTCCCTGCCGTCGCGGGTGAGGTAGGCGGCCAGACCGGCCAGGGCGACGAGCACCACCAGGACGGCGGTGCCGAGCAGCGCCCGGCGGCGCACGCTCGATGCGCCGCCGGGGTTCGAGGAGCGGGAGGACATCAGCGGACCTGCGTCCCCAGCGTGCTGAAGAACGCCACCACACCATTCGCGGCACCCAACAGGAGCGCCGCACCGGCGCTGACCAGCACACCCTTCTTGCCGTTGGCCTCGGCCTGGTGGCCGCCGGAGTGATGGCCCCACGCCCACACGCCCGCACTGACGGCGAGCGCGCCGACCACGGCGATGATGCCGAAGAGGTTGATGGAGCCCATCACCTGCTTGAGGACGGCGAGGCCGGGCAGCCCGCCCTCGTTCGGCTTGATCCCGGGGTCGTAGGCGAGCTGGACGACCTTGTCCGCGAGATACATGTAAGAACTCCAGTTCGATTCAATACGCGTCAAAGCCCGAGCGGGCGGAGCGACGGTGCGAGAGCGGAAGGGGGGTGGAGGAAGGGCAGATCAGGCGACTCGGCGGGCCGCGAGGATCTGCGGCTTCCAGGACGCGAGGGTCGTGATGCGAACCACGTCACCGGTGTGGGGGGCGTGAATGATCAGGCCCTGGCCGATGAACATGCCGACGTGCTCAGGAGTGCTGACCGACCCCTCGGTGAAGAGGAGGTCTCCTGGCCGGAGAGCATCGGCCGATATCGACTTGCCGTCCTTGACCTGCGTGTACGTCGTCCGAGTCAGGGTGACCCCGGCAGCCTTGTACGCCTGCTGCATCAGCGAGGAGCAGTCGCACCGGCCCATGGGGTCCGGCCCATGGGCGTCGGTGCAGCTGCCGCCCCACTGATACGGGGTGTCGAGCTGGCCGAGTGCCCAGCGGATCGCTGTCTGGACCTCGCGCGGAGCGTCCGCGGGAATCTCGTACCCGTCAGGCACCGCGCCCGCCGGAATGGTCCCGAAGCCGGTGCCGTCCCCGTCCGTCGTGCAGCCGCCCGCAAGGCCGGTGGGACTAGCCGAACCGGACGGCGAAGGAGCCGTTGATGCTCCGTCGGCCTTCGGCAGCAGGGGCTCGATCGCCTGCTGCAACGCGGTGGCCAGTGGCTCCCACTTGGCGTAAGCCTCCGGGAAGCCGGACCTCTGCACCGCCTGAGCGGCCTGGGTGACAGAGAGGGACTGCCAGCCCGAGACCTTCTTCAGCCCCTCGTAGAACTTGGTCGAGGCGTGCACCGGGTCGAGGATCTCGTTCGCGGTGCCCCACCCCTGCGACGGACGCTGCTGGAACAGTCCCAGCGAATCGCGGTCGCCGTAGGTCAGGTTCCGCAGTCCGCTCTCCTGCAAGGCCGTCGCCAGGGCCACGACCTGCCCACGGGCCGGAACGTTCATCGCGACGCCGGTGGCCTGGATCGTCTTGGCGTTGGGCACCTGCTCCGCCGGATCACCCAGTCCCGGCACGGAGACCGCTTCCTTTCCGCTGCCGTCCAGGATCGCCTTCACCTGAGCGGCGACGGCCGAGGTAGCCACAGGCGGTGTACCGCCTGCAGAGCAGGAGGCCGAAGCCGCCCCAGCGCCGAGGGCGAGGATCGGAACCGCCAGCAGTAGCGGACCGGCCGCGAAGAGACCGACGACGGCTCCGGTGGTCTTCTTCATCGGAGACACCGCTCACCGAGACGGTGATACCGGCCGGACAGCGTTGTTGGGTCGGGACGCGGGGGTATCAGTCCATGCTGCATCGCAGCGGCTCCTCGATGTTCGTAGGAGGCGTGGTGCCGGCTTCTCGTGCAAAGCCGCCGGCACCACGCCGATGTGAATCCGCCTCACAGGGCAGGCCCAGGCCACAGGAGTTGGTAGCTCCCGGATGCTGGTCGCAATTGATGGGCGGCAGCCGGCCGCGCTCGTAATCTCAGGCGGTACACCGGATCTCCTCACGGCTTCAGGAAAGAAGGGCCAACGGGATTGCCACGTTGCTCGCCCGAACGAGACAACACGGATAAGCGCAGGTCAACGGGTGCGAAACGAGGTTCCGACCTGGTGATGTGGCGAGACAGTAGACCGGGATTCCGGCCGCACCAAACGGCTCCCGGGCCCGACCCAGGTGCGTGAAGCGGCTCGTTAGGTGCGGCCGGAACTCGCGGTTAACCTCCGGCGCAACCCCGCTCGAAGCGACTGCTGTTGAACGCCGTCCGGAGCGGGCGCAGTCCCGCCGCGCACTGAAAGAGGTCCCGCACATGAGCTACACGCTGCACCGAGGCGACGCCCTCACCGTGCTGAAGTCCCTCCCGGACGAGAGCGTCGACGCCGTCATCACCGACCCGCCGTACAACTCCGGCGGACGCACCAGCTCTGACCGCACCGGCCGCACCGCCCGGGCGAAGTACGTCACCAGCGGATCCGCGCACGACCTGCAGAACTTCCCTGGCGAGAACCGGGACCAGCGGAGCTATCGGAGTTGGCTCACCGCCCTGCTCACCGAGGCATACCGGGCCTCCACCGAGCACTCGGTGGCCCTCGTCTTCTCGGACTGGCGCCAGGAGCCGACCACATCCGACGCTCTCCAGATGGCGGGCTGGACATGGAGCGGAACGATCCCGTGGATCAAGCCCGCCAGCCGGCCACGCAAGGGTGGGTTCAAGCAGTCGGCCGAGTTCATCACGTGGGGCGTCAAGGGCAGCCTGGCCAAGGATCGGGACCTCTACCTGCCCGGCCACTTCGTCGCCTCCCAGCCACGCAAGGACCGGGTGCACATTACTCAGAAGCCCGTGGAGATCATGCAGCAGCTCGTACAGATCTGCCCCGAGGGTGGCACTGTCCTCGACCCCTTCACCGGCAGCGGCTCTACTGGCATCGCCGCCCTGCGCGAGGGACGGCAGTTCGTTGGCGTCGAGCTGTCCGCGCACTACGCCGACGTAGCTGAGCAGCGGCTCCGCGCGGAGCTGACCAAGAGCGACTTCACTCTGGCCGGACCGGAGGCCTGAACATGAGAGCGAAGAGAGCCCTGGGCTGGCGGGACGCAGAGGCCGAAGGGCGGCTGGAGCATCGAGGAAGCGATGCTCCAGCTGCCCTTCTTGTTCAGTGCGTTGTGGCAAAGGGAGTCCCTGCTCATGTGCGACATCCCGCGAGTTCCCCTGAGCCCCGTTGAGTCCCCAACCTCGTGGCCAGGGGGTTCGTCCTCTCTCTGATGGCTCCTCGCGCCCTGACGTAATCTCGGGATTCCTGAAGCGTTCTCACTGTGTCTGACCGCTCGACGGTTAGCGTGAAGCGAGGGGTCTTCGGACTCGACGAGAAGACCGCGATGCGCTGCGCGGACTCTGCACCGGCGCTGCTGGAACAGGCCGCCGAACAAACCCGCGAGAGCCGACAACGCCCATCTGCCATTCTGCTTGCCATGTCCGCACGAAATCGAAGACTGCCCCGGCACCGTGCCTGGCCCCTGACCACCACCGACATCAACGAGTGTCTCGGCCCTTACATGAGCCGCGTCACGGACCTGCGGTTCCTCACGGGGCATGACCGCGGGACCATTGTCCTGGGAGCAGAATGGATCGCTCCGATGCTCCGCAACTACGGCCGCAGCATGCACCCGGACATGGTCGGCTTCCGCATAGACGTCCACCCCGTCGATGCCACTGAACGTGCTGCCACCCGCGCTGTTCTACGGGCGCAGGCCCTCCCGCAACTCCACGAATGGATCACGCAGGCAATCACCGCCGACGAGACCTGGCAACTGACTCCTCACCAGCACTACTGGCGGCTCACCGACGGCCACCTCACTCACCGCGACGAAGCGTGAAACCGGGCCCGCACGACACGCACACCCCCACATCAGCGAGTTCACGCGGGCGGGTTCACAACGAATTCAAGGGTCGTACCCGGGGACCGGGACACCCCACCCGCGGGTTCCCGCCGAAAAACCTTCAGTTCCCTTGAACTCACGGGACTCTTGGCCCGGTTCTCGTATAGCTTCGGCAGACAGGCATGTAGCGAAGAGTGACAGGGCATCCGGACCTATCGCGATAAATGCGTACATCTCACCAGCGGAAACGTGTGCCGGCGGCCATGTCTTAAAACGTGTACCTGACAGCCTGGATCGCGCAGCCTATTCTCTTGGCCACGTCTACTTAGAGGGGGAAGTAATGCGACGTCGTGTCACTGCGATTGTGACGGCCGCTGCTGCTGCGTGCGGTGCGATCATGGCAGCAGCTCCATCTGCTTCGGCATCGTCGATGGACATACTCCAAGTGTATGAGTACAGCCTTGGCAACGACAAGTTCGGCTACGGCGAGGCCACACTCAACTTCCCTTACAGCTATCTTGACGTATGTGACAGGGGAGCACCGGACGGCCGTCGGGCCGTAGCCCGAGTAAGCTGGACTGGAATGGTGGGTTCCCCTATCGAAGTCCAGGACGCGAATGGATCCAATAATGGCTGCAGCGGAGACGTGACCTTCCCTGGCCCTGCGAGAGGAACCGCCTATACCTTCCAGGTCTGCTTGCGCGACGGAACGGGTCCACTCCAGCAATGCGGCGACCTCCATAAGGGTTCCTGGTTTATCAGCTGAGGTCTGTGCAGCTTCGGCTGGTGAACCCGGGGCTGACACGCACACTGCTCAGTCCACCCTGCGCGCGTGCCCCGACCGGACAGCGCCAGGTTCATTGGCCGGATTGAGGTCAGCGGCCCACGTCGCTCGGCACCTGCCTGCCATGCATGGACGGTGCGGGCCTCGCCGCCTGATCAACACCGGAGCCCCTCGCCATCCGGCGGGGGGGCTCTTGTCGTTTCCGGGCTCGGACCGGTGCGACTCGAGGCGTGAAGAAGGTGGGCGTATCTCCTCCGCCCACCAGGTGTGTGCGACATCCCGTGAGTTCTCCTGAGTCTCACTGAGCGCCTGTCCTCGTGGCCAGGGCGTTCTTCCTCATTGGGGTGCTCTTCCATCTTGTGACGTAACTTCGGGATTTTTGAAGCGTTCTCATCTCGTCCGACCGTCTCGCAGTCGGGGTGAAGGTGAGGAGGCTCGGGTTGGCGCTGGCAGCCGTACGCGACCTACGCGAGTTCCGCGATCCGGTCTCAGCGGAGGAACTGGAGCAGTTCGAGACCGACGTGCTGGCCGGCTTCGTGCTCGCGCGGGCCTTTGCGGGGCTGACGGACGGCACGATCCGCGGTGATGTCGGGCACCTGGATCAGATGCGAGCCTGGTTCGGCCGACCGCTGTGGGAGATGGAGCCGGCCGACGCCGACACGTACTTTGGGAAGATGCTGCGGGGCTCGCCCAGCGGCACCCGGCTGGCCCGTGCACAGTCTCTGACCACGTATTTCCTGTTCTTGGAGTTGCGGCACAAGGTCGAGATCCACCGGATGACCGGACGGGTGGTCGAGTGCCCGATCGACGAGATGAACCGGCCGCGCGGATCCAAGGACGCGGCTCTGCGGATCCCGCCGACCGAGCCGGAGATCAAGACGTTGTTCACCGGCTGGGGCGGCGAGCTGGCGAGTTGCCGCAAGTTCGCCCCGACCGCGCGGAACTACACCGCGGCCAAGCTGATGTCCCAGGTCGGACTGCGGGTGAGCGAGGCATGCAAGCTCGACCTGGCCGACATCAAGTGGGACCTGGGCCGCTTCGGCAAGCTCCACGTCCGCCACGGCAAGGGCGCCCGCGGCTCGGGGCCGCGCGAGCGGATGGTGCCGCTGATCAACGGCGCCGACCGCACACTGCGGTGGTTCATCGAGGATGTCTGGGGCCAGTTCGACGACGATCACACCCGTCCCGGTGCCTCGCTGTTCCCCTCCGAGCGCAAGAACACCGACGGCTCCTCGCGCCGGGTCGGCGACGACGCACTGCGCAACGGCCTGGCGGCCGCAGCAAACGCCCACCTGCCCGGCTGGGCCGACACGCTCACACCGCACGTCCTGCGGCACTTCTGCGCATCCGAGCTCTACCTCGGCGGTCTTGATCTGCTCGCGATCCAGGAGGTCCTCGGTCACTCCTGGATCGCCACCACGATGCGGTACATCCACGTCCAGCAGACCCGGGTCGAGGACGCCTGGGCGGCCGGGCAGCAGCGGGCCGCGAAGCGGCTGGAAGGACTCCTGCGATGAAGTGGAACCTGCGGCTGACTGCCGCGAACAGAGGTATCTGGAAGGCGTCCGAGCTCCAGCGGAGCCTGGCCGAACACGGCATGGTGATCTCGGCCGGGAAGATGTCCGGCCTGTGGTCCGGGCACCCGGTCTCCCTCAAGCTGGAGGACCTGGACGTCATCTGCGTCGTGCTCGGGTGCGCGATCGGTGACCTGCTGATCCCTGAGCCCGAGAAGGTCAAACGCCCGGACCAGGAGGCGAGTGTCCAGGAGGCCACGACCGGCTCGGCGGTGACCCCGGCCGTGGTGCCCAAGCGGCGCGACGGTCGCTCGCTGCCCCCGATGTGACCAAGCCGTCATCACGATGGGGAAGATCAGCAACAACAAGCCGGCGACCTCCTGCACAGGTTGCTTCGCCTGGGGTCAGCTGCCGGGCCGGTACTGCCGCGGCTGCTACACCTACGGTCAACAACATGTCGTCGCGGAATGCCTCGGCTGCCGGCGGCAGGTCCCGGTCGATGACAAGTACGGCTACTGCCGCCTCTGCCGGGCCCAGGCATCCTGGGCGATCAAGGCCAGCGGCAAGGCATCGGTGATCGAACCGTATCTGCGGCAGGTGACCTGCCAGCAGCTGTTCTTCGCGAACCTCCAGCGGCCCAAGAACGGCGGGTCGCCGGTCGGCAAGGCAGGACGACGAGTACTGGAGCAACCGCCGCCTCCCGAACCGCCTCACGTGATCACCGGATGGGTGCAGCTGCCGCTGTTCACCCTTCCCCGCGACTTCCGCCGGTTCGACCGGGAACGGCACGAGGACCTGGCCAATCCCTGGCTGATCCGGGCCCGGCAGACCGCTCGGGCCCTGGGCGAGGTTCGCGGCTGGAGCCGTTGGATCGTCAGCGACGTCGACCGGGCGCTGATCATCGTGCTGTCCGGCTATCGCGAGGGCGAGTCGATCCGGTACTCCGAGCTCTTCCCGGCCCTGCGCGTCCGGGGGCTTCCGGTCGTGCGGACCGCCGAAGTACTCGACCGCCTTGGGCTGTTCAGCGACGACCGTGCCCCCACGGCCGACCGGTGGCTGGGACGCAAGCTCTGCGGAATGTCCCCGGGCATCCGTCGGGACGTTGAAGCCTGGGCACGGACTCTCCTCGACGGCGGCCCGCGGTCCGAGCCTCGCGCCCGGCAGACGGCATGGAACTACCTCAACGAGATCCAGCCGGTGCTGTTGGAGTGGTCCGGCCGCTATGACCACCTGCGAGAGGTCACCCGACAGGACATCATCGCGGCCCGGGACGCCGCCACCGGCAAACAGCGCGAGAGCCGGATCGTCGCACTGCGGTCACTGTTCCGGCAGGCGAAGAAGAACGGGCAGATCTTCCGCAACCCCACGATCCGCATCCGTGTCCCCCGGCAGACCGGCGGCGTCCTCCAGACTCTCGTCCAGGCGGACGTCGACGAGGCCATCGCCACCGCCACCACCCCGGACCTCCGGCTCATCATCGCCCTGGCCGCCGTCCACGCGGCAAGGCCCAAGATGATCCGCACCATGCAGTTGGAGGACGTCGACCTGGGCAACCGGCGTATCACTGTCGGCGGTCACATCCGCCCGCTCGACGACCTCACCCGCCGTGCTGTGATGGACTGGCTCGACCACCGGCGCAGCCGCTGGCCGACCACGGCCAACCCACACCTGCTGATCACTCAGAAGACCGCCGTCGAACTCGGCCCGGCCGGCAAGCTCTGGACCACCCGGGCCACCCGCAACCTTACCGCCACCCTCGAACGGCTCCGCGTCGACCGCCAGCTCGAAGAGGCCCTCACCCACGGCGCCGACCCACTCCACCTCGCCCTCGTCTTCGGCATCGACGAGAAGACCGCCATCCGCTACGCGGACTCGGCTCGCCGCACTTCTGGGAGAGACCGCCGAGCAGGCATCACAGTGACGAAATCGGCTCGCTCTGGCTCACCCTGTGACGAGATCATGGACAGATGCCGTCGACCGAATCAGCAGCCCGCGCGCTTCAGGACCATGCCGTGCTCTGGAGCATCGGCGAGAGCCGTGCCATTGACGTCGTCAACGCTGCCTGTGATGCACTCGTTGCCAGCCTCGACGGTCCCGCCCTGCGGATCCTGGCCGCTTGCACACGCGCGGAGGCGGATTACGACGTCCCCGAACTCCTTCCCCCAGCACTCGACGAACTGGGCCTCACCTTCTATCCGCCCGGCAGCGTTGGCGGCCAGGAAGCCGCCGCACGAGCACTTGCCGCCCGGATGGTGGCCGGCGAGCTGACCCCACGAGAGTTGGCCTTCCGGATCCACCAGCGCTTCGGACACGAGCTGCCGCTGGCCGAACGGCTCGCTGAACTCGATGACGAGTACGACACCCTTGAGTACAGCGACAGAACACCGGCGCAGGTCGACGCAGATGTCACGGCCGTAGCCCTCCGGCTCGCTCAGCATCCTCGTGTTCCAACCGAACCTACGGATGCACAGGCCTAAAGCACACCGTTGGACCCGTGGGTTCGCGCTGAATAGTCCTCGGTTTCTTTGAACCCACGGGGATCTCGAGCAGGGACTCCCTTTGCCACAACGCACTGAAAAGTTCCTGTGGTCAAGACCAGTTTGGCGCCTTGCTCTCCTGAGCCCGGATCCGCCAGCATCCCGACGGTGGATCCGGGCTCAAGCAACCTACCTCTTCAGGGAATTGTCAGTGGCATGGATGATGATGACTGCCGTCGTACTGATTGACCTGTGGGGGGACATGGTGCACCTGAGTCGCATTGCGGTCAGCGGCTTCCGGGCAAGCGCGGAGGGGGCAATAGCCTGCGACCTCCCCGGTCGTTTCAGTGTGCTGATCGGAGCGAACGGCGCCGGTAAGACGACCCTCACGGACGCGCTCTATCTGGCTCACCCCACCAGCCGCTTCCCGGTCCTGCCGAGATACGGTTCCGCCGCGCTCGCGCCGGAGAGGTCCACACGCGCCATCGAGGTCGCCTACGAACTGGGCGACAGCCTCGACGAGGAAGGGCATCTCGGTCGCCGACTGCACCAGGTCGACCATCGGCCTCTCGGTCAAGTCGCCCAGAGCTGGGACGTCAGGCTGGACCGTCGGCTCGGCGGTGTCGTCCCGAAGGTCGTCAGCGCGCACGGCAGGACGCTGGATCTGGACCCGTACAAGTTGATCTATCTGCCGGCCTGGCGCCACCCACTGGACGAGCTGGCGCGCCGCGAGGCACGGATCCTGGTGGAGTTGCTCCGTGCCGAACAGCAGCGCCTGAACGGTACCCGGAACCTGGTGGGACTCCGGGCGCGCGCCTCCCAACTGCTCGAGGAGCTGGCCAAGGAGAGCATCATCGACGCCGTCGAGAAGAGGATCGGCGGATACCTCACGGATCTGTCGGCCGGGGTGGACCGCCAGTGGTCGTATATACGCGGCCAGGTCATCGACGACACCTACCTGGCCCGCGTACTGGAGGTCATGCTCGCCGTCATGGAGGGACGCAGGTTTGCCCGGCCCCTCGAAGTCTCCGGGCTGGGATACGTCAACCTGCTGCACTTCGCCGTGACCCTGGCGGCGATACCGGACTCTGCCGAAGCTCCGCGGGGGGATGCCTGGCCTCCCCCGGACGCTCATGATCGGCCACCTCTCACCGAGGAGGAGCAGATCCAGCAGGCGACCCTGAACCTCGAACAGGCACAGGCCGATGCCGATGCGGAGGAGGACTCCTTCTTCGGTATGAAGCCCTTCCACGCGACGGTCGTCATCGAGGAACCCGAAGCCCACCTCCATCCGCAGCTGCAGCACGCTCTCGCCCGCTACCTGCGCAGGACCGTCAAGAAGCGCCCCGAACTGCAGGTCATTCTCTCCACCCACGCGCCGGACGTCATCACGGCCTGTGCCCCGGAGGAACTCGTCGTCGTGCGCCGGACGGCGAGGGGAAGGGTCTGCCGCGCAGTTGCCGACGTCGTACCGGAGAAGGACCGCGCCGTCACGCTGCGGAAGACACGGCTCCACCTGGACACGAGCCGGTCCGCCGCGCTCTTCGCCGAACGTCTGGTGCTGGTCGAAGGCGTCACCGATGCCGCCGTCGTGCGGGAGTTCGGCAGGACGTGGGCCGGCGCGGATGCGCGCAAGCACTCCTTCGTCGACGCGCTCAGCATCGTGCACATGGGCTGGAAGGTCGGACAGTGGCCGGTGCATCTGCTGGCGACCCAGGGCAGTGAACTCTGCACCAGGCTGGCGGTCCTCGTCGACAGCGATCTTCCCTTCGAGAGCGAAGACCGCAAGAAGCCGAAGTGGCTCTCCGAGCACGACCCGTCAGTCGTCGACGCCTTCGTCAGCCACCCGACCCTGGAACCGTCCATCACCGAAGGCAACAAGCACTTGATCGAGGCTGCCCTGGAGGAGGTCGGACTGGAGGTGCCGGAGGTGACGCCCCAGACCGTGCACGAGCTGTTCCGCAGCGCTCGGACGGCCAAGGGCGAGCAGCCCGCTATCCCGGCGGGGCCAGGCGCCAGGAAGAAGGGCGACTTCGCGCTGGCTTTCGCCGGTCTCCTCGCAGAGGCCAACGAGGTGGACCCCGAACAGGCGTCGAACATCCCAACCGTGCCCGAGCACATGCGGCAGCTGTTCGAGTTCCTCTACATGCCTGACGCGACTGGTGAGGGCGATTCTGGGTCGGAGAACGACCCCTTGGCTCCCCTCGACGAGCCGGACTGGCTCGCGGTGGTGAAGGAGGAGCGGGAAAGGGACGGTCACCCCGCCGAGGACATCGAGGACTTCCTTTGGCCCGACGAGGAGGAGAAGGAGGATGGCGACTGGGCGAACGAGTACGCACCAGAACCGGACGCACCGCCCTGGGAGGAGCTCCTTCTCCAGCGCACTCCCCGTCGGGGGGCCTGGCCTACGGCCGCACCTCGAACGACGGCCTTCGATGAGTAGCCGTCGGCCCGGTAAACTCGTCCTCACGCCGGAGCAGCTCGTCGTCGCGGCGAACCCTCGCCGTCTCCTCTACATAGAGGCGTTCCCGGGCTCAGGGAAGACGACCGTCTCGCACCAGCGCTTCGGTCTGCACCGCTTTGCGCGCACGACTGATCACCGGGCGGTCGTGGCGGTCAGCTTCACCCGCTCGGCCACCGAGGAGTTGCGCAGCCGGGTGTCCCGGCAGTGGGGGCCGTCGGCGCTGACCTGGCCCCATCGCATCGTTACCCTCGACTCCGTCCTGAACGACCTGCTCACCCACCTCCTGCGGTCCCGGATCCTCCAGTGGCCGGGCGGCCATGAGGAACTGGAGGTGCTGGACACATGGCCGACCCACCTGCCCACCACCCCAACGAAAGCGAAGCCGGTCCTTCGCCTCGCGGGCACCCGCGTCGTTACCACCTACCAGCAGGAAGAGGAACCGAAGTACCACATCAAGCCGGTGGACTTCTCCTCCGCGATCGTGGACGGGCGGTGCACCCACGAGAATGTGCGTGAGGTCCTGCGCGACACCCTCGATGCCGAGGACATCCGCGCCCGCGTCACGGCCTACTTCGCCACGGCGATCAGGTCCCTGCTCGTCGACGAGGTCTACGACGCGAACGACCTGGACGTGGAGATCATCCGTGTGGCGGCGGACGCGGGACTGGCCGTCACCCTGGTGGGAGACCCCTGGCAGGCGCTTTACGCCTTTCGCGGCGCCCGCCCGGAGAGCGTGCGCCGACTCCTCGGACTGCTGGAGTTCGAACGCGGCGAACTCCGGACCACGTTCCGATGGCGCGACAGCGCGACCCAGACGTCACTGACACAGGGCCTGCGCCTTGGGGAGAGCACGATCCTCCCCGAGGGAACGGCGAAAGACGTCAATGTAGTGCTCGCGCGAAAGTGGCAGTCGCTGTGGGACTGCGACCCTCAGGTCCTCCCCTTGGCCACTGCCAAGTGGAGGATGGGGCCGCTCCAGAAAGCCTTGTGCACCTTGCTTCTGAACGAACTCATCCAGACGACCCTCGGCCTGTCGGCCTTGTTCCTCCCAGAAGCCTGGACCACCCTGGGCATCAAAGAGGCCGAAACGTTCGAGGAGCTGCGTCCGAACCTGCAAAGCACACTCCAACGCCTGGCGGGCCAGGACAGTCTTGCCGAGATCTGGACCGCCTTGGTGCGTACCGTGGTTGCTACAGGGCACGTCGAGCCGCCGGAAGGGTACAAGCAGACAACACCGCGAAAGGCTCTCGGTCACCTGCGTACGCGCCTGAACGTCGAGCACGATTGCCTGGTACTCGGGCTGACCTGTCACCAGGCGAAGGGCAGGGAATGGGACAGGGTCGGAGTGCGGCTGGAGGAGACCGACGTGGCCGCCCTCCGCGAGGGCCTCGACTCTGGCGACGAGACCCACCGCGCGCTCTACGTCGCACTCACCAGAGCACGACACCTCAGTGTCAAAGTGTGAGGTTTCTTGAGCCCCGGGCTGGCCCCTGTTCGTTCGCCTCTCCGATCTGCGCGGGTGTATGTCCTGTATCGGCTGACCCTGCATAAGTCAGATTGACCTTGCATCTGGACCTGCACAGGCCCGTTGGATCTTGCATGTGGTGCGGCGATTAGGACGGCTCAGCAGGGATCGGTGCCGCCGCGAACCTGCGCGTCGCATGGCGGTGATTCCCTGCCCGACGGTCTGTCATCATCGAGCACGGAGTAGCCCCAGAAGAGGCCGACCACACCGACAATCAGTACCCAGCTCCACAACACTTGGCGCTTGCTTGAGGGTCTGTAGACCCCGTCGCTGTCACTCATGCCGCTAACCACCTCGGATCGTTCACGCCCCGCTCAGACTATGCCTGTGCTACACGGTCATCGATGATGGAAGGTCAAGCTGACCAAGCGGGGCACCGTCATGCGGCCTGCCCTTTCATCCAGCCGGTCACGAATGCCGACCGATGCAGTCCTCGACAGGATCGGACAGTGTACAGCCGATGGCCAGAGCCTATCGGCGGACGGCATGGCAGCAGGTGGCATCCCGTGATGTAGCTGAGGGTGTCGCCTGCTGCCATGAACTGCGGGAATGATGCCGAGGGGTACGTGTTGACAGTGATCGTCACCAGTACGTCAGCCCTTGTAGTTCATAGGCTCTTGAAGGGGCATCAGGTGTCGCTCAAGCGCTGATCAACTGTAGACCGCGATGGGACGGAGAGCGGCCTCCCATGGCAGCCTGCACGGCCGCACTGATGTCTGAGTCGAGCGACCTGACCAGGTGCCCGTAGCGGTCGATCGTCGTCTGGATCGACTCGTGGCCCAGCCGGGCTTGGATCGCCGGCAGAGGGATGTTCGCGGCCACCAGCCAGGCGACGTGGCTGTGCCGAAGGTCGTGGATCCGAGGTCGGCGGGGGAGACCGGTCTCCATCGCGGCAGCGACGGCGGGTATCCATTTCCGGTTGTAAAAGTTGGAGTGCCTCCACGCTTTGCCCGTCGGCGTGCGGAAGAGGAACGCCTCCGGGGACACCCCCTGCGTCAGCCTCCGGGCAAGGTCCACCTGCGTCGGGGCGAGCGCGACCAAACGGCGTGCCTTCCTCGTCTTCGGGGGCCCGAGGAAGAACGAGGACTGCGCACCCCTGGGCGACCTCTTCCAGGCCCTCTGGACGTTGACTGTCGGCCCGGGGCCGCCCAGCCGAAGATCTTGTACCTGGAGGGCCGTGGCTTCGCCCCACCGCATGCCGGTACCGATCAACCAGTCGGCGAGGTCTCGTGCCGCAGGGTCGGTGAGGTGCTTGCGGAGGAGTTGATATTCCTCCTGCTCCAGGAAGACCATCTCCTCGGACGTCCCGTCGTCGACACGAGGAAGGCGGGTGTTCGCGCAGCAATTCTTGGTGCGCAGTGGGGGATCGGCATCGATCGCCGCCTGCACGATGCACCACAGCAGGCCGTGCCGATTGGCCGTGGACTTCGGCGAGGCCGGTCGACGGAGCCACAGCCCCGCCTTCGCGCCCGGCTGGCCTGCTTCCTGAAGCCGGACCCAGTCCTGGACGTCGTCAGCGGTGATGTTGCCGATCGTGGCCGGCATCACCAGTCCCGATCGGGTGGTGTGCACCATGAGGGAGATGTGCCGGTCCACCTCGCGCCGATAGTCGTCCCGGGTCCGCGGGTCGATACCGGTGAGCCGGTCGACGTAGCGCCGAGCCCAGTCGGTCAGGGGCACGTCGTCCGGGTCCTGCTCGGGCTCGACGAAGCCCTGGCCGGGAACCCACCCGTAGGGCCACTGCTGCTTGTGGGCGTCGACGAGCTTCCTGAACGTGTCCGCCTGCTCGGGGTCCTCGAACCTCTCGGCTTCCCAGGTGCCGCCGCGCCCTCCCTGAAGCCAGCGGACCTGGAAACTCGCCGTCCCGTCCTTGCGGACCCGCTCCCTGATCGTTGCCATGGCGCAGACGGTAGGTCGAAAATCCGGCCGCGTTTGGCCGTGGTTTGGCCAGCCCGGGACACGAAGAAGCCCCTGACCTGCGTTTCCGCAGGTCAGGGGCTTCCCCTTCAAGGGTGAGTAACGGGACTTGAACCCGCGACATCCTGGACCACAACCAGGTGCTCTGCCAGCTGAGCTATACCCACCATGTCGTCCGGTCGTTTCCGACCGGCCGAGAAAAAGTGTACAGGGTCCGGGAGGGTGCTCGCGCACTCCTTTTCCCAGGGCCGGCCCGGCGCCCCCGGGAGGCCCCGAAAAGGGCCGTGACCAGGGGCGTCGCCGCTACTGTGCGGCGAGGCCGGTGTGGCGCGCCGCGATCTCCTTGGCGCGGGCCGAGTCCGGGCCGGGCTGCGGCACGAAGACCGCCTCCCGGTAGTAGCGCAGCTCCGTGATGGAGTCACGGATGTCCGCGAGCGCCCGGTGGTTCCCGTTCTTGTCCGGACTGTTGAAGTACGCCCTGGGGTACCAGCGGCGTGCCAGCTCCTTGACGGAGGACACATCGACGATCCGGTAGTGGAGGTAGCCCTCCAGCGACGGCATGTCCCGCGACAGGAAGCCGCGGTCGGTGCCGACCGAATTCCCGCACAGCGGGGCCTTGCCCGGCTCCTTCACGTGTTCGCGTACGTAGGCCAGGACCCGCTCCTCCGCGTCGGCCAGGGTCGTGCCCCCGGCCAGCTCGTCGAGGAGGCCCGAGGCGGTGTGCATCTGCCGCACCACCTCGGGCATGGTCTCCAGGGCCGCGTCCGGCGGGCGGATCACGATGTCCACCCCTTCGCCGAGCACGTTCAGTTCCGAGTCGGTGACCAGTGCGGCCACCTCGATGAGTGCGTCGTCCGTCAGTGAGAGCCCGGTCATCTCGCAGTCGATCCACACCATGCGGTCGTTCATGGGCCCCACCCTACGGGGCACTCCGTTGCCCCGGCAGGGTCGGGCGCCCGGGAACGTACGCCTCGGCACCCGTCCTGAGGTGCTCCGCCGCGCCACCGGAGGTTGCTGCCACGGAGGCCGGGGACAAGCCGGGGGAGGCCGCCGCGGCGGCCCGCCGGCTCGATGCCGTGTCCTGGACGGGCACGGACGCCTCGATCATCGTGGTGGCACCCTCCAGCCCCCCGCCCTGCGGACGACGGGCCCGATAGGCGGCCCGGTACGCGGCGGGGGAGGAGCCCAGCTGGCGGCGGAAGTGCCCGCGCAGCGCGACCGGCGAGCGGAAGCCGCAGCGGCCCGCGACCTCGTCGACCGAATAGTCGGAGGTCTCGAGCAGACGCTGCGCCTGCAGCACGCGCTGGGTGATGAGCCACTGGAGCGGTGCGCTGCCCGTGAGCGAACGGAACCTGCGGTCGAAGGTCCGCCTGCTCATGTAGGCACGCGCGGCCAGCGTCTCCACGTCGAACTGCTCGTGGAGATGCTCCAGCGCCCAGGCCACGACCTCGGCGAGCGGATCGGAGCCGATCTCTTCAGGTAAAGACCTGTCCAGGTAGCGCTCCTGACCGCCACTGCGCCGCGGCGGTACGACGAGCCGGCGAGCCAGCGCGCCGGCCGCCTCCGTGCCGTGGTCGGTACGGACTATGTGGAGGCACAGATCGATTCCGGCCGCGGTCCCGGCCGAGGTGAGCACATCGCCGTCGTCGACGAACAGCTCACGCGGATCGACGTGCACCGACGGGTAGCGCTTGGCCAGCGTCGGTGCGTACATCCAGTGCGTGGTGGCCGGGCGGCCGTCCAGCAGACCGGCCGCCGCGAGCACGAAGGCCCCCGTGCACAGTCCGACGATGCGCGCGCCCTCCTCGTGGGCACGCCGCAGCGCGTCCAGCGCTTCGGCGGGCGGCGGCGAGGTGATGGACCGCCAGGCGGGTACCACCACCGTGCCGGCCCTGCTGATGGCCTCCAGGCCGTACGGCGCGCTGAGTTCGAGCCCGCCGGTGGTGCGCAGCGGCCCATCCTCGCCGCCGCAGACCAGCAGGCGGTAGCGCGGAACTCCCGCGTCCTGCCGGTCGATTCCGAAAACGGAGAGCGGGATGGAGCTCTCGAAGATAGGGCCGCCACTGAACAGCAGTACGGCTACGACTTCCCGGCGTCGCCGCCCGGTCAGTTTCCGTGCGGCCTCCGTTGCGGTGGCGGAGTCCTGGCTCATGACGCTAAGCCCCCCTCGGTGTTCGCGTCTCCCTGGTCCCTACGGGCCTGTCGCTCCTGCACGTTTCCCCTCGGTCTCGCACGCGTCCCCAGTCTTCGATACTCATGATCGAATCTACTGCGTTCCGTGGTGCCGACGTGACACGTTCCCCCACCGGCACTATGTCGACAAGGCAACTTGGCGCGAAGCATTCGATCACGAAGCGTTCCACTCGCGAGCCCCCCAGGGAAGTGCGCCTGACGATCATGGCCCGTCCGCGTTGGTTCAAAGCGTACCGCGCGGTCTATTCCTGCCTGCTGGCACGTGGGTTGGTCGGCCAGAACACCAGGAATCGGGGCCCTGTAGGAAGTTGGCTGAAAACCAGGGGTTGTGTGCGCGTATTCCAGTCATGCCACCGGCGCACCACCCCGATGACGGACAGCTTCCACGCGCCCCTTCGGCCTCTGCGGGCCATCCTGCCCCGGGACGGGTGCGAAGAGGAGTCGTCCGATGGCGCGGTGTGACGGTGGGGCCGGTGGGGCCTGTGATGCTTTCGGCCGCCGGGCCCGGATCCGGCCGTGGGCGCCGGGAGGGCCGAGCGCGGTGGCGGCCGGCGCTCCACGAGCTGGATGTACGACACAACCGGCATTGCCATACGGGGCGGTGTCCGGCATGCTCCCTCCATTACCGCAAGCGCTTTGCGAGGGCCGGGCGGTGAAGGAGTGGCGCCGTACCCTTGGGGGTAGGACGTTGGGAAGACGCTTCCCGGACACAGCTTCATCGCTCGCAGGCACACCTCCACACCGCTCTCTCCTCACGAGGACTCTCTTCGCCGAGACATCGATGGCCGGTCACGAAATCCCTGAACCCGCAGACCGCAAGCAGGTAGCCGACCCACGGTCGGACCCCCGGACGGTCGAAGAGTCGCGCCCATCCTGCGATCCCGCCTTCCGCCATGGAGTCGTGGTCGGTTTCGACGGTTCCATGTCCAGCGAACGAGCCCTCGCGTACGCCATCGGCATGGCGAGCAGGCTGGGCTCCGGGCTGATCATCGTCCATGTCGCCAACCGGCTGCCGACCACCGTCTGGGCGGGCTGCGAGCCCCCCGTCTTCGTCGACGTGCCCGATCACCGCACCGAGGTCCTCGGCCTTGAGCTGGCTTGCGCGGACTATCTGGCCGAGGTGCCGTGGGTGCTCGTCGAGCGCGGCGGGGACATCTGCCACGAGCTGGAGGAGGTCGGCCGGGAGTATTCGGCCGACGCCATCGTGGTGGGCTCCACGCACGGCATCGTGGGCCGGATCTTCGGCTCGGTGGCCGGCCGGCTCGCCCGTCGGGCCCAGCGCCCCGTCATCGTCATCCCCTGAGCCTGCGCCCCGCACCCGTGCCCCTGAGCCTGCGCCGGTGCCCCTGGGCGGGCGCCCGGCCCGTGCGGCTGTCCCGGCGGGCCCCCCGGTCACCGTACGGCTCCTGAGGCGCCGTCAAGCGGCCCTGTGGGGCGCTGAGTCGGGCCCCCACGGACGGAGAACGGCCCCCGCATCCGCGATGGCGTGATGCGAGGGCCGCTCCCCGGCGCGGACCGCGGGTCTACTCGACGGTGACCGACTTGGCCAGGTTGCGCGGCTTGTCGATGTCACGGCCCATGGCCAGCGCCGTGTGGTAGGCGAACAGCTGCAGCGGGATGCCCATCAGGATCGGGTCCAGCTCGTTCTCGTTCTTCGGGACGAGGATCGTGTGGTCGGCCTTCTCCTGCTCGCGGTGCGCCACGGCGAGGATGCGGCCGCTGCGGGCCTTGATCTCCTCCAGTGCCGCACGGTTCTTCTCCAGCAGGTCGTCGTCCGGGACGATCGCGACCGTGGGGAGCGCCGGCTCGATGAGCGCGAGCGGACCGTGCTTGAGCTCCGAGGCGGGGTAGGCCTCGGCGTGGATGTACGAGATCTCCTTGAGCTTCAGGGAGGCCTCCAGCGCGACGGGGTAGCCCCGGACTCGGCCGATGAACATCATCGACTGCGCGCCCGCGTACTCCTCGGCCAGCTTCTTGATCTCGTCCTCCGACTCGAGGATCTGACCGATCTGCTCGGGCAGCTTGCGCAGCCCCTCGATGATCCGCTTGCCGTCGGCGACCGACAGGTCGCGGATGCGGCCCAGGTGCAGGGCGAGCAGCGCGAAGGCGACCACGGTGTTGGTGAAGCACTTGGTGGAGACGACACACACCTCGGGGCCCGCGTGGACGTACATGCCGCCGTCGGCCTCACGGGCGATCGCCGAGCCGACGACGTTCACGACGCCCAGGACACGGGCGCCCTTGCGCTTCAGCTCCTGGACGGCGGCCAGCACGTCGTAGGTCTCACCGGACTGGGAGACGGCGACGTACAGGGTGTCGGGGTCCACGACCGGGTTGCGGTAGCGGAACTCGGAGGCGGGCTCGGCGTCCGCGGGGATGCGGGCCAGCTCCTCGATGAGGCCGGCGCCGATCATGCCCGCGTGGTACGAGGTGCCGCAGCCCAGGATCTTGATCCGGCGGACCCCGCGTGCCTCGCGGGCGTCCAGGTTCAGACCGCCCAGGTGCACGGTGGAGAAACGGTCGTCGATGCGGCCGCGCAGCACGCGGTCCACGGCGTCGGCCTGCTCGGAGATCTCCTTGTGCATGTACGTGTCGTGGCCGCCCATGTCGTACGACTCGGCCTCCCACTCCACGGTCGTGGGCGTGGCCGTCGTGGTCGAGCCCTCGGTGGTGTACGTACGGAAGTCGTCGGCCTTGAGGGTGGCCATCTCGCCGTCGTCGAGCGTGACGATCTGGCGGGTGTGCGTGACGAGGGCCGCCACGTCGGAGGCGACGAACATCTCCTTCTCGCCGATGCCGAGCACGACCGGGGAGCCGTTGCGGGCGACGACGATGCGGTCGTTGAAGTCTGCGTGCAGGACGGCGATGCCGTACGTGCCCTCGACGGACTTCAGCGCCTCGCGGACCTTCTCCTCCAGGGTGACGGCCTGCGAGCGGGAGATCAGGTGGACCAGCACCTCGGTGTCGGTCTCGGAGAGGAAGACGATGCCGTCGGCGACCAGCTTCGCGCGGAGCTCCGAGGCGTTGTCGATGATGCCGTTGTGGACGACGGCGACCTTGTTCTCCGCGTCCAGGTGCGGGTGCGCGTTCTCGTCGCTCGGGGCGCCGTGGGTGGCCCAGCGGGTGTGGGCGATCCCGGTGGTGCCTGCGAACCGCTTGGGTACGCGGGCCTCCAGCTCACGGACCCGGCCCTTGGCCTTGACCGTCTTCAGGGTGCCCGGCTTGCCCGCGGCGGCCTTGCCCGTGATGACGATGCCCGCCGAGTCGTACCCCCGGTACTCCAGCCGCTGCAGACCTTCCAGCAGCAGTGGAGCCACGTCACGCTTTCCGATGTAACCGACGATTCCGCACATAGAGTCTCTGCCCCTCCATCGACGTACACAATGAGTGCTCGGCCCGCCACGGCCCGGCTCAGCCGTAGACGATGCGGCGCAACTGCCGGAGCGAGAGCTCCTGCGGCGCCACAGCGCGGTGCGGCAGCTCGGCCGTGATCCGCTCGAAGATCTCCGTGTTCACCAGGCCGCCGGACTGCAGTTCGCGGTGGCGGCGGCGGACGAAGTCCTCGGTCGTCTCGTCGAAGTACGCCAGGACATCGAGGATCACCCTGGCGGCCTCGCCGCGCTGGAGCGCGGTGGAGCGTACGAGGTGGTCGATGAGGTCGTCGTGCGACGGGCGGCGTTCGAGCACTCGTCGATATTGCGTGGCGCGGGCGCGCAGTGCAAGAATCCTGCCCGATATCGGGCAGGAGTCACAGAAATACGCCACCGATCCACCCGATCCGCTCAGGGGCGCTTGAGGACGGCCTGCTTCGCGGCGCTGATACGGGTCGGAGGCGTCCTTGAGCCTGCCGCCCGCCGCCCGCCGCGCGCGGCACCGGGCACGCCCCGGTGCGCAGCCGCGGTCGAAGCCGGCCGCCCTCGCGGTCCGGCTCGAACGAGATCCCGGCCGGCGCCCGCGGCGGGACGGCGAACTCAGCCAGGTTCAGGTCCTGCCGTACGGGGTGGACCTTGCTGCCCGGCACGACACGTACCGCGTCCCCGTCGAAGCTCCACTGCCCGTCCCGCGTGATGACGTGCGCCGTACGGCGGATTCTGCCGGCCACGCCCATCGGCCGACCTCGCCCGCGTGCCCACGGGACCGCCACGCTCGGCCCGCTGACGGCCAGGGGCGTGTCCGGGCCGTTGCCCGCGGTCAAAGTGGCTCGATCACCCCGGCCGGTCGCCCGGACCGGCCGGATCCCGGCCGCGACCCGGGGCCTCCACGGTGTTCGTCCACCGCGAAACCCGGCCGACCGTGGTTGGCGACGAAGTGCGGGTGCCCCTCGGCCGTACCCGTCCCGACGGACCTGGATCCGGCCGTGACAGTTCGGTCGCGGTGGTCGGTTTCCTGGTCGGCCCGCAGGCGGTTTTGGCCAGCGGTGACGCGATCCGCTCCCGCGCCTTCGCCGGCCCCGTCGTGGTTAACCGACCGAACGGTCCGGTTGGATCCGACCGTTCTGCGGGGCCACGGACCGGTGGCGCCCGATGCTCCTACGCGGCGGTCCGGGAGGCCTGCTCCCTCAGCTGCTCCTCGCTGAGCCCGCGTCGCCAGTAGCCGACGAACGTGACCCGCTTGCGGTCCATCCGCCGCTCCTGGACGAGATGGCGGCGCAGCGCCCGCACCTCGGACGACTCGCCCGCGATCCAGACGTACGGCGTGCCCTCGGGCAGCTCCGCCGCGCGCACGGCCTCCACGGCCGACGGCGCGCCCTCCTCCCGTACGAGCCAGTCGATCCGGGCGTCGGCCGTCGTGCGGAGCTCCAGGCGGTCCTGGGTGTGCGGGACGTCCAGCCAGACCCTTGCCCTCGTCCCGGCGGGCATCCACTCCAGCGCGGCGGAGGCGGCCGGCAGGGCCGTCTCGTCGGCCCAGATCAGCACCCAGTCGGTGTCCCGCGGCGGATGGAAGCGGATCCCGTTGTTGTCCTCGACGGCCGGACCGAGGGCCGTGAGCTGATCGCCGGGGGCGGCGGCCTCCGCCCAGCGGCAGGCCGGCCCGCCGTCCTCGTGCAGCGCGAAGTCGATGTCGATCTCGGTCGTGCCGTCCTCCGCGCGGCGCTGGGCGCGCACGGTGTACGAGCGCATGATCGCCCGCACGTCCTCGGGGAGCGCCCGCCAGGCGGCGAACCACTCGCCGTTCTCGTCGACCGGGACGACTATCTCGGTCCGGCCCGGATGCGGCAGGAACAGCGAGAGGCTCTGGTCGCGGCCCCCGGAGGCGAAGCGGTCCAGCCCCGGTCCGCCGAAGGTGATCCGGCGCAGGGACGGGCTCAGCCGGCCGGTCCGCAGGACCGTCAGGCCGAAGAACCGGTAGGGGGCGTCGGCGGGGGAGACGGAAGTGGTCATGCGGGGGCTCCTCCCCGGAGCAGGGAACAAAGGCCGCGGCCCGGCCCGGAGTCGCTCCGGGCCGGGCCGATTCGTCAGCTGACCTTCTTGGCCTTCTCGATGGCCTCGGCGAGGTCCTCGAGGATCGGCGCGCACTTGTCGTACGAGTAGATGGGCTCCGTCGTACGCGGGATGACCTGCCCGGCCTTGACGGCGGGCAGCTGGGCCCACGTCGGCTTGGACGTCAGGGCGTCGGGCTGCAGGGCCGAGGAGCGGTTGTCCATCATGATGATGTCGGCCTCGTACTTGTCCACGTTCTCCCAGCTCAGCTCCTCGAAGAAGCCGGCCGCGTTGACCTTGGGCTCGACGAACTGCACGCCGAGCTCCTGGAAGTACAGGGTGTCCGCGGAGGTCTTGGCGAGCGAGACGTAGAAGAGGTCCTGGCTGGCCGAGCCGACCATGACCTTGACGTTCGGCTGGGACTTGGCCGCGGCGCGGAGCCGGGCGGCAGCCGTCTCGAAGCGGGTCTTCGCCTCGGTTATCTTCGTGGCCTTGACGTCCGCGCCGAGGGAGGCCGCGAGGTCCTCGTGGCGCTGGATCGCCTTCGGGACGGTGGTCTGGGCCGCCCACAGGGCCACGCTCGGGGCCATCTTGAGGATCTTGTCCTTCGACTCGTCCGGCACGTACCACAGGGCGTCCTTCTCCCACATGGCGGTGACGAGCAGCTCCGGCGCGAGCCCGGTGTACTTCTCGACGTTGAACTCGCCCCAGACGTTGCCCAGCACCTCGACCTTGTTGATGTCGAGGTCGCCGGCCTGAACATCGGCCTTGCCGTCGGCGGTCTTCGTCGGGCCGAACACACCCCTGCACTCGATGCCGTAGTCGTGGAGGGCGGCGGCGACACCGATGAACGCGACGACGTTCTTCGGGGTGGAGTCCGCCTTAACGGTCAGACCGCGGTCGTCCTTGAAGGTCCAGGGACCGGAGTCGGAGGCGCCGGACGGCTCCTTGGCGGAGTCGCTGTCGCCGTCTCCGCAGGCGGCGAGCACCGCGCCGAGGCCGACGGCTCCGCCCGCGGCCAGCAGGCCGCGGCGGGAAAGGGAGAGGGTCCGGACGTTGGGCATGGGCTGTCTGCTTTCCTGCGGGGTCATGGCTGGCCGCCGACGATTCGAAAGGTAGGTTAGCCTAACCTCAGATGACAGGGTGCCGGGGGTGGGAAAGGCCGCCCCTCCCGTTACCGGAATGAGAGCGGCCTGTCCGCCGGACAGCCGGGCCCGGGACGGCGCGTGACGGTGCGGCGGGCAACCGTGGACCGTCAGGCCTGCATCCCCAACTCCCGTGCGATCAGCATCCGCTGGACCTCACTCGTGCCCTCGCCGATCTCCAGGATCTTGGAGTCGCGCCACATCCGGGCCACCGGGTACTCGTTCATGAAGCCGTAGCCGCCGTGGATCTGCGTCGCCTCCCGCGCGTTGTCCACCGCCACCGTCGACGAGTACAGCTTCGCGATCGCCGCCTCCTTCTTGAACGGCTCGCCCGCCAGCAGTCTCGAGGCCGCGTCCCGCCAGCCGATCCGGGCCATGTGCGCCCGCATCTCCATGTCGGCGATCTTGAACTGGATCGCCTGGTTGGCGCCGATCGGCCGCCCGAAGGCGTGCCGCTCCCGCGCGTACTTCACCGACTCGTCCACACAGCCCTGCGCCAGGCCCGTCGACAGGGCCGAGATCGCGATCCTGCCCTCGTCCAGGATCCGCAGGAACTGCGCGTACCCGCGGCCCTCCTCGCCCAGCAGGTTCGCCGCCGGGACGCGCACGTCGGAGAAGGACAGCTCACGGGTGTCCGAGGCGTTCCAGCCGACCTTGGAGTACGGGGCGGCGACCGTGAAACCCGGGGTGCCCGACGGGACGATGATCGAGGAGATGCGCGGGGCGCCGTTCTCCTTGCGGCCGGTCACCGCCGTGACCGTGACCAGATCGGTGATGTCCGTACCGGAGTTGGTGATGAAGCACTTGGATCCGTTGATTACCCACTCGCCCGTGGCCTCGTCCAGCACCGCCGTCGTCCGGGTGCCGCCCGCGTCCGACCCGCAGTCCGGCTCCGTCAGCCCGAACGCGCCCAGCGCCTCGCCCGCGCAGAGCCTCGGCAGCCACCGCTGCTTCTGCTCCTCCGTGCCGAAACGGAAGACCGGCATCGCGCCCAGCGACACCCCGGCCTCCAGGGTGATCGCCACCGAGGAGTCGACCCGGGCCAGCTCCTCCAGGGCGATCCCGAGGGCGAGGTAGTCCCCGCCCATCCCGCCGTACTCCTCCGGGAACGGCAGGCCGAACAGGCCCATCCGCCCCATCTCCCGCACGATCTCGTACGGGAACTCATGGCGCTCGTAGAAGTCGCCGATCTTCGGCGCGACGACGTCGTGGGCGAACTCCTCGACGGTACGGCGCAGTTCCTCGTGCTCGGTGGTCAGCCGGTGGTCCAGGGACATGGGACGTCACTCCTTGTGGGACGGCGCTTGTGACGCCGAGAGCGCTCTGACGGTTCGGGACGGGCTGGGCCGGCCCAGTTGTTCGGCCATCCACACGCTCGTGGCGGTGAGTGCGCCGAGATCGACCCCGGTTTCGACACCGAGGCCGTCGAGCATCCACACGAGATCCTCGGTGGCGAGATTTCCGGTCGCGCTCTTCGCGTACGGGCAGCCGCCGAGGCCGCCCGCGGAGGCGTCCACCGTCGTCACCCCCTGCTGGAGCGCGGCCAGGGTGTTGGAGAGCGCCTGGCCGTACGTGTCGTGGAAGTGCACCCCGATCATGTCGGTGGGCACCCCCGCCGCGTTCAGCCCGGCGAGCAGGGCCACCACATGACCCGGGGTGGCGACACCGATCGTGTCCCCGAGGGAGAGCTCGTCACAGCCGAGGTCCCGCAGGGCCCGCGCGACCCGGACCACCTGGGCGAGCGGCACGGCGCCCTCCCACGGGTCCCCGAAGCACATCGACAGATAGCCCCGGACCTGGATCTTCTCCGCCTTCGCCCGGGCCACGACCGGCTCGAACATCGCGAGCGACTCGTCCACCGTGCGGTTGAGATTGCGGGCGGCGAACGTCTCCGTCGCCGACCCGAACACCGCCACGGACCGGACGCCGAGCGCCAGCGCCCGGTCCAGACCGCGTTCGTTGGGGACGAGGACGGGCAGCGCCACGTCCCCGACGTCCGCGATCTCCCCCAGCAGCGGGAACAGCCGCTCCGCGTCGGCGAGCTGGGGCACCCACTCGGGGTGCACGAAGCTGGTCGCCTCGATCGTGGCGAGCCCGGCTACGGCCAGCCGGCGGATGAACTCCGCCTTCACCTCCGTCGGCACCACGGTCCTCTCGTTCTGCAGCCCGTCGCGGGCCCCGACCTCATGGATACGGACCCGGCCGGGCAGCCCCGGAGCGGGCACCGTCATGGGCAGTGGTGTGTCGGTCACGATTCCTCCCTCGGGGCCACCACGGCCAGGATCTGGTCCATGGCGACCGTGGCGCCGGCGGTCACGTCCAGTTCGGTGACCGTGCCGGCGTGCGGGGCGGAGATGACGTGCTCCATCTTCATCGCCTCCACGACCAGCAGGCTCTGCCCGGCCGCGACCTCGTCCCCGACCGCGACCTTCACCACCGTGACCGTCCCGGGCATGGGCGCCGCGAGCGTGTCGGCCCCGGACCGGGCGGCGCCGCTGAGGGAGGCCTCCACCGGGTCGTGGTCCTGGACGTGCCAGGTGTCCCCGTCCCGGCCGAGCCAGACGCCCTCCGAGGAGGCCGCGCGGCTGAACGTATGGGTCAGGCCGTCCAGCTCGACGGTGATGTGCCGGCCGGACACCGCGACCGCGCGGGAGGCCTGCGCACCGGGCAGCGAGGGCACCGGCCCGCACGCGTCGGTCCGCTCGTCCCGGTCCCCGGCGTGGCCGAACGCCAGCTCGGCCGTGCCCTCCGCGGCCGTGCGCAGGCTCACCCGCACCGGATCGTGGCCCGGTACGCGGAAGTGGTGGAAGGTCGCGGCGGGCGTGCCGCCGAGGCGCCAGCCGTCGGCCACGGAGAACGGATCGACCCAGCCGGAGGTGCTCCCGGACCTCGGCTGCCGCAGCAGCGCCGCCGCCGCGTACACCTCCTCCGGCACCCCGTCCGGCACCAGACCGTCTACCTCGCGCTCCACCAGCCCGGTGTCCAGATCACCCGCGACCACCGCCGGATGGGCCAGCAGCCGCCGCAGGAAGCCCGCGTTCGTCGGGACGCCCAGCACCACCGTGCCCGCCAGCGCCGCCCGCAGCCGGCGCAGTGCCGTGGCGCGGTCGGGGCCGTACGCGATGACCTTCGACAGCATCGGGTCGTACGTGCTGCCGACGGGGACGCCCTCGCTGAGCCCCGAGTCCGTGCGCACCCCGCCACCCTGCGGCTCGTCCAGGGCGAGCACCGTCCCACCGGACGGCAGGAAACCGCGCGCCGGGTCCTCCGCGCAGATCCGGGCCTCGATCGCGTGCCCCGTCAGTGTGATGTCGTCCTGGGTGTGCGCGAGCCGCTCACCCGAGGCGACCCGCAGCTGCCACTCCACCAGGTCGAGGCCGGTGATCAGCTCGGTGACGGGGTGCTCGACCTGGAGGCGGGTGTTCATCTCCATGAAGTAGTACGAGGCGGGATCGCTGCCCGGGACGATGAACTCCACCGTGCCCGCGCCCACGTACCCGCAGGACCGGGCCGCCTGGACCGCCGCCTCGCCCATCGCCGCCCGGGTCCGCCCGTCGAGCAGGACCGAGGGCGCCTCCTCGATGATCTTCTGGTGGCGGCGCTGCAGCGAGCACTCGCGCTCACCGAGATGCACCACGTTGCCGTGCCCGTCGGCCAGGACCTGGATCTCGATGTGGCGCGGCCGATCGATCCACCGCTCCACCAGGAGCGTGTCGTCACCGAACGAGGCGCGCGCCTCGCGCCGGGCCGCCGCGATCTCGTCCGCGAGCAGCGCCGCCTCGCGCACCAGCCGCATCCCCTTGCCGCCACCGCCCGCCGACGGTTTCAGCAGGACGGGCATCTGGATCTCCCGGGCGGCCTCGGCCAGTTGCCCGTCCGTGAGCCCGCTGCCGGACGAACCCGGAACCACCGGGACGCCGGCCGCCGCGACCGTCTCCTTGGCGCGGATCTTGTCGCCCATCAGCGAGATCGCCGAGGCGGGCGGGCCGATGAAGACGAGCCCGGCGTCCGCGCAGGCCTGCGCGAAATGGGCGTTCTCCGCGAGGAAGCCGTATCCCGGATGGACGGCCTCGGCCCCGGTGCGGCGAGCCGCGTCCAGGAGCCGTTCCACGGAGAGATAACTCATCGAGGCGGGCGCGGGCCCGATCCGTACCGCCGTGTCGGCCTCCCGGACATGCCGGGCGTCCGCGTCCGCGTCGCTGAAGACGGCGACCGACCGCACGCCGAGCTCGCGCAGGGTCCGGATGACCCGGACCGCGATCTCGCCACGGTTGGCGACCAGAACAGTGCTGAACATGGAAGTCCTCACATCACATCCGGAAGACGCCGAAGCCCGGGCCGTTGGGATCCTTCTGGGGCAGCGGGGCGTTGGCACAGGCCGTCAGGGCGAGCCCCAGCACCTGGCGGGTCTCCATCGGGTCGATCACACCGTCGTCCCAGAGCCGGGCGGTGGCGTAGTAGGCGCTGCCCTGCTGCTCGTACTGCGCGCGGACCGGATCCTTGAAGGCCTCCTCGTCCTCGGCGGGCCACTGCTCGCCGCGCCCCTCGATCTGGTCCCGCTTGACCGTGGCCAGCACCGAGGCCGCCTGCTCGCCGCCCATGACGGAGATCTTGGCGTTGGGCCACATCCACAGGAAGCGCGGTGAATAGGCCCGGCCGCACATGGAGTAGTTGCCCGCGCCGTACGAACCGCCGACGACGACGGTCAGCTTCGGCACCCGGGTGCAGGCCACGGCCGTCACCATCTTGGCGCCGTGCTTGGCGATGCCACCCGCCTCGTAGTCCCGGCCGACCATGAAGCCGGAGATGTTCTGCAGGAACACCAGGGGGATGCCGCGCTGGTCGCACAGCTCGATGAAGTGGGCGCCCTTCTGGGCGGACTCGGAGAACAGGATCCCGTTGTTGGCGACGATGCCGACCGGATGCCCGTGGATCCGCGCGAAGCCCGTGATCAGCGTCTGGCCGTACTCCGCCTTGAACTCGGCGAACCGCGAGCCGTCCACCACACGGGCGATCACCTCGCGCACGTCGTACGGTGTCCGCGAATCGACGGGCACCGCCCCGTACAGCCCGGCGGGATCGGCCTTCGGCTCGTCCACCGGCTCCACGGACCAGGGGAGCGCCCCGCGGTCCGGGAGCGTCGCCACGATGTTCCGGACGATCCGCAGCGCGTGCGCGTCGTCCTCGGCGAGGTGGTCGGTGACCCCGGAGGTACGCGAGTGGACCTCGCCGCCGCCGAGCTCCTCCGCCGTGACGACCTCACCGGTGGCGGCCTTCACCAGCGGCGGGCCGCCCAGGAAGATCGTCCCCTGGTTCCGGACGATGACCGCCTCGTCGCTCATCGCCGGGACGTACGCCCCACCGGCCGTGCAGGAACCCAGCACCGCCGCGATCTGCGGGACACCCGCCCCGGACATCCGCGCCTGGTTGTAGAAGATGCGCCCGAAGTGGTCCCGGTCGGGGAACACCTCGTCCTGCATCGGCAGGAACGCGCCCCCGGAGTCCACCAGGTACAGACAGGGCAGCCGGTTCTCCAGGGCCACCTCCTGGGCGCGCAGGTGCTTCTTCACCGTCATCGGGTAGTACGTGCCGCCCTTGACGGTCGCGTCATTGGCGACGATCACGCACTCGCGCCCACTGACCCGTCCGATTCCGGCGATCACCCCGGCAGCCGGGGCGGCGCCCCCGTACAGCCCCTCGGCCGCCAGCGGGGCGAGCTCCAGGAAGGGCGAACCCGGGTCCAGCAGCGTGTCCACCCGCTCCCTGGGCAGCAGCTTGCCGCGCGCCACATGCCGGGCGCGGGCCTTCTCACCCCCGCCGAGCCGTGCCGTGGCGAGCCGCGTACGCAGCTCCTCGGCGAGCGCGTGATGCGCCGCCTCGTTGGCCTGCCAGGCCTCCGAGGCGGGATCGGCCGCGCTCACCAGGACCGGTGCCTGCTGCATCCTGTCGAGCCCCCTTGCCCGTACCGCATGAGTCACGGTGTCCTCCGCGACGGAGCGCGGGCTTCGGATGTCCCGCTCCTCCGCTTGTGGCATCGTCGCGGGGGACACCGTTAATGAGCGTTAACACATTGCGACCAGGTTAACGAGCGCTAACCCGCCTGTCTAGAATGAATCTTCATGAGCACCAATGCCGTCGACCGCAACGCAGCCCGTGCCGTCTCCCGTGTCGCGGCTCCCACCCGCCGTGAGCAGATCCTCCGGGAGGCCGCACGGCTCTTCGCCGAGCGTGGCTTCCACGGGGTCGGGGTCGACGAGATAGGGGCGGCGGTCGGCATCAGCGGCCCCGGCCTCTACCGCCATTTCCCCGGCAAGGACGCGATGCTGGCCGAGCTGCTCGTCGGAATCAGCGAGCGGCTGCTCGAGGGCGGCCGGCTCCGCGTCACCGAGGACGCCGACTCCCCGGCCAGCTCCCCCCAGGCCCTCCTGGACGCCCTCATCGAGGGCCACATCGACTTCGCCCTGGACGACCGCCCCCTGATCACCCTCCACGACCGTGAGCTGGACCGCCTGCGCGACACCGACCGCAAGCGGGTCCGCAGGCTCCAGCGGGAGTACGTCGAGGTCTGGGTCGAGGTCGTCCGCGCCCGCTACCCGGCCCTCGCGGAGAACGAGGCCCGGGTCACCGTGCACGCCGTCTTCGGTCTGCTCAACTCGACCCCGCACCTCGCCCGCCCCGAAGCCCTCCCCGGCCGCGAGGCCACGGCCGCCCTGCTCCACCGCCTCGCCCGCGGCGCCTTCGACGCGGCGGCCGCCCCCAACTGACCTGGGCTGTTGGGTGCTGGGAGCCTGCGGACCGAAAAGTGGGTGATATGCCCGTTTTTCGCGTCGCCGGCCTCCCAGCGACCGTCCTTACAGCGGGAACAGCCTTCCACGAGCTCGAACCCGTGCTGGAGCGGAGCCTCGGCCCGGACTGGAAGCGGTACCTCGACGACATCGACACCGAACGCCCGCTCGGCACGGCATCGGTGGCGCAGGTGTACCGCGTCACCCTGCACGACGGGTCACCGGGCGCGATCAAGGTGCAGCGGCCCCGGAATCCGCGAGACCGTCCTCTCGGACACGGCACTGCTGCGCCGTGCGGCCTGCCGGCCCTCGGGGCCATGGCGGTGTACCTCGACCACCGCCGCAGGCGCTGATCCCGGTACGGTCCACGTCCGGCGGGCCGTCGGCGGGCACGACCCCGCGGCAGGTACGGGGGGCATCCGGCGGGCCCTGGTGGTGGCCGGCGGATCCGGGGGGGGGTGTCCGACGGTCAAGACCACCGGCACACTGCGCGTTCCTCACGGCACAATGGGTTCATGCCGATACCCAGCCGCGCCGCACTCGTCGAGCACCTCGTCCGCACACGTATCGCGGGCGATGTCGCCACTCCCCGCGACAACAACCTCTCGCACTACCGCAAGCTCGCCAACGGTGACCGCCACTACTGGCTGGGGCTGGAGCTCGGTGACCGCTGGCGCGACGAGCAGGACGTGCTCGCCGTGATGGCCGAGCGGTGCGGGGTCAACGACGACCCGGAGCACCGGCAAGGGCAGGACACCATCGACCCGGAGCTGACGGTCGACGCCCTGGACCGGATGGCGGCCCGGCTGCGGAAGGCCGCGGCGGACGGGGAGCGGGTGCTGTTCGCGACCGGGCACCCGGGCGGGCTGCTCGACGTGCACCGGCAGACGGCCGACGCGCTGCGGAGGGCCGGGTGCGAGATCGTCCGGATCCCCGGGGGCCTCATGGCGGACGAGGGAATGGTCTTCCAGTTCGCGGACGTGGCCGTGCTGGAGCGGGGCGCGACCCTGTGGCACACGCACTCGCCGGTGCCGATGGCCGCGATCCTGGACGGCCTGGAGCGTGAGGGCCGGCCGCAGCCGGACCTGGTCGTGGCGGACCACGGGTGGGCCGGGTGCGCCGGGCAGCGCGGGCTCGACTCCATCGGCTACGCGGACTGCAACGACCCCGCGCTGTTCCTGGGCGAGGCGGAGGGCACCCTCCAGGTCACCGTGCCGCTGGACGACCACGTCACCGACCCCCGGTTCTACGACCCGATGACGGACTACCTGCTGGACGCGGCCGGACTGCTCTGACCCGCCCTCACCGCCTGCACGGCTGACCGCTCTGACCCGACCTGCCGGCTGGACACCGCCCCACCGCTTTGATCCGTCGGCCCGCCGGACGCCGCCGGACCGCTCTGACCCGATCTACCCGCCGGACGCCGCCGGACCGCTCTGATCCGTGGACCGGGCGTAGCGGGCCGCCAGTCCCGCAGGTGGGCGACGAGTTCGGGCGGCTCGGTCACGGTGAAGTCGAAGCCGAGCATGCCCAGATGCACGGCGAGGCTGTCCAGCGAGCCGGCCCCGGTGTCCAGTACGCACGTCGCCCCGTCGACAGCCTCCACCGAACCCACCGCGGGATGACGCGCTCCAGCACCGCGTCCGCGGGCACCGTCACCCCTGCCCGGTGGCGCCAGGCCGCGGCCGACGCCTTGCCCGCGACGTCCGCGGCCGCGTCGCCCTGCGGGTCCGCGCGCGGGGCGACGCGGGGGCCCGCGCGCGGGGCGACGCGGGGGCCCGCAGGGGTGCGCGGCGTTATCCGGTCCGTGCGGAAGGTCCGCCAGTCGTCCCGGTCGACGTCAAGGAGTGGACGGACACCGCGAGCGAACTCCCCGAGGACGCGGTGGACCCCGCGACACCCTGCTGACCAACATCAGCGTGTACTGGTTCACCGGTACGGCGGGCTCCTCGGCCCACCTCTACCACGAGACGGCCCACGACCCGAGCACCTGGGCACCCAGGGAACGCGGCACCGTACCCACCGCGGTCGCCGTCGCCCTGCCCTCCGACGTGGCGATCCGCCGCTTCGCCTAGCGCGACCACCACGTGGTGCGCTGGACCGAGTTCGAGCGCGGCGGCAACTTCCTCTCCCTGGAGCAGCCGGAGCTTCTGATCGGTGACGTACGGGAGCTCTTCGCGAGCCTGAACTGACTTCCCGCGGTACGTGGAGGGGGCCGGCTAGTCACCCGCGGCCCGGCGCCGTTGGCCGAGGCCCGGTGTCGGGTCGAGGTAGACCCGGCGGATCGAGGGGTAGCGCTCCCGCAGCTGCTGCTCGGCCTCCTCGCACGCCCACTCGACCTGCTCCGCGCTCGCCACGTCCCGGAAGTCGATCTTCGCCGCGATCAGGGTCTCGGCCGGGCCCTGGATGAGCGTCGTCAGCTCCAGTACGCCGATGATGTGAGGGACGGAGAGCAGCTCCTCACGCACCCCGGCCCGCATCGCCTCCGGCAGCGGGCGTCCGATCAGGAGCTGGGCGTTGGACCGGCCGAGCACCCAGGCCACGTACACCAGCAGGACCCCGATGAGGACGGAAGCGATGCCGTCCCACACCCCGGAACCGGACAGCTGACCGCCGAGCAGTCCGCCGGTGGCCAGCAGCAGTCCGATGAGGGCGGCCGAGTCCTCCATCACCACGGCCTTGACGGCGGTGTCGGAGGTGCGGCGCAGATAGAGCGGCGCACCCACGCCCAGCCCGGCCGCCGCGCGCCGCACCTGCCGGACCCCCGTGCGCAGCGAGTAGCCCTCCAGCAGGAACGCGACACCGAGCACGAGGTACGAGACGAGCGGGTCGCCGAGTTCCTCCCCCCGCGTCAGGGTGTGGATTCCGTCGTACAGCGAGAAGACCGCGCCGCCGACGAAGGTCGCGACGGAGGCGAGCATCGCCCAGATGTACCGCTCGGCGCCGTACCCGAGGGGGTGCTCCTCGTCGGCGGGTTTCCCGCTGCGTCTGAGCGCGGTCAGCAGCATGACCTCGGTGACGGTGTCGGCGACCGAGTGCGCGGCCTCCGAGAGCATCGCGCTCGAACCGCTGATCAGGCCCGCCACCAGCTTCGCCGCGGCGATGCCGAGGTTGGCGGCGGCGGCGACGACGACGGTGAACGTGGACTCCCCGCCCGTGCTCTTCTCGTCACTCATGGTGGGGAGTATGTCCGTATACGGGGCTTCAGTCCCGCGGGACGCGGACCACACCCTCCTGGATGACCGTGATGGCCAGCTGTCCGTCCGCCGTGTAGATCCTCGCCTGGCCGAGACCGCGCCCGCCCGACGCCGAGGGTGACTCCTGGTCGTACAGCAGCCATTCGTCCGCCCGGAAGGGCCGGTGGAACCACATCGCGTGGTCCAGGCTGGCCCCCACCACGTCACCGACGGCCCAGCCGCCGCGCCCGTGGGCGAGCAGCACGGAGTCCAGCAGGGTCATGTCGGAGACGTACGTCGCCATGCACACGTGCAGCAGCGGGTCGTCCGCCAGCTTGCCGTGCGTCCGGAACCAGACCTGGGAGCGCGGCTCGCGCGGTTCACCGGCGGTGGCGAACGGCGGGGCGTCCACGTACCGCAGATCGACGGCGGCCCGCGCCTCCAGCAGCCGGTCCACCATGCGCGGATCGGCGAAGCGGTCCGCGTACCTGGGCAGCATCTCCGCGGCGGTGGGCAGCGTCTCCGGGTCCGGGGCGTACGGCATGGGCGCCTGGTGGTCCATGCCCTCCTCGTGCACCTGGAAGGACGCCGAGAGGTGGAAGATCGGCTTGCCGTGCTGGACCGCGACGACCCGGCGGGTGGTGAAGGACCGCCCGTCCCGGATGCGGTCCACGGTGTAGACGATCGGCGCGCCGGGGTCCCCGGGGCGCAGGAAGTACGCGTGCAGGGAGTGGGCCGACGGCGTCTGCCCGGCCCCGGGTGCTCCGGACGCGCCGGGGGCTGAGGACGGGACCGTGCGGCCCGCGGCGACCAGGGCCTGTGCCGCGACCTGGCCGCCGAAGACCCGGGGCACGACCGCGCTGCGGCTCATGCCCCGGAAGATGTCCTGCTCGATCCGCTCCAGGTCGAGCAGATCGAGCAGGGATTCAAGTGCTGCGCTCATGGAGGAGAACGTAGCCGCTCTTACAGGCCCATGGACTTGGCGATGATCGACTTCATGACCTCGCTGGTGCCGCCGTAGATGCGGTTGACCCGGTTGTCCGTGTAGAGACGGGCGATCGGGTACTCGTTCATGAAGCCGTAGCCGCCGTGCAGCTGGAGGCAGCGGTCGATCACGCGGTGCGCGACCTCGGTGCAGAACAGCTTCGCGGAGGCGGCCTCGGCGGGGGTGAGCTCACCGGCGTCCAGGGCCTCGATCGCGCGGTCGCAGACGGCCTCGGCCGCGTCGACCTCGGCCTTGCAGGCGGCCAGCTCGAACTTGGTGTTCTGGAAGGACGCGACGGTCTTGCCGAAGACCGTGCGGTCCTGCGTGTACTGCTGGGCGAACCGCACGGCGGCGGCGGCCTGCGCGTACGCGCCGACGGCGATGCCCAGGCGCTCCTGCGGGAGGTTCTGGCCGAGGTAGGAGAAGCCCTTGTTCTCCTCGCCCAGCAGGTCGTCGACGGGCACCTTGACGTCGACGAAGGCCAGCTCGGCGGTGTCGGAGACCTTCAGGCCCAGCTTGTCGAGCTTGCGGCCGACCGAGTAGCCCTCGGACTTGGTGTCGACGACCAGGAGCGAGATGCCGTGGCGGCGGTCGTCGGCCTTGGGGGCGTCGGTACGGGCGCAGACGATGACCTTGTCGGCGTGCACACCACCGGTGATGAACGTCTTCGCGCCGTTGAGGACGTAGTGCGTGCCGTCCTCGGAGAGCTTGGCCGTCGTCTTCATGCCGGCCAGGTCCGAACCGGTGCCCGGCTCGGTCATGGCTATCGCGTACATGCTCTTGCCGCTCACGAAGTCGGGCAGCCAGCGCTTCTTCTGCTCCTCGGTGGCGTACGCCTTGAGGTACGGCAGGCAGAGCAGCACGTGGACCCCGGAGCCGCCGAAGGAGATGCCCGCGCGCGCGGTCTCCTCGTAGAGGACCGCTTCGAACTTGAAGGACTCCTCGCCCGCGCCGCCGTACTCCTCCGGCACCTCGATGCCGAAGATGCCAAGCTCGGCGAGCTTGTAGTAGAAGTCGCGAGGCGCCTGACCCGCCGCGAACCACTCGTCGTAGACGGGGACGACCTCGGCCTCGATGAAGGCGCGGATGGTCTCCCGGAACGCCTCGTGGTCCTCGTTGTAAACCGTACGGCGCACGGGGTGCCTCCTCAGTGAGCTTCAGCAGCGGGCGGGGTCTGGCTAAGCGCTTGCTCAGTCCTGGTCAAAAGTTACCCGGGGGTCACGGTGGCTGTCCAGGGTGATACGCAGCACGCCCGCCCCCGCCTCTCGCTCCGGCGGCCGCGTCCGTGGCGGAGAGTGCCCGGGGCGAGCGCTGCGTATACCCCGATGGCGGTGGCTGGAGGGCGGGCGCACAGTGAAATGAGGAGCCGGCGAGGAGGAGAGCCGCCTCGCCGCAACGACCCTCTGTGAGGCAGCCATGGTTGATGTCGAGTCCCTGGGCGGGAGTTCAACGACAGGCAGGAACGGGGGAGGCGCCGTGCGCGGCAGGACCACGATCGCGGACAACGTGGTGGCCACCATCGCCGGAATCGCCATCCGTGAAACGGACGGCGTGCATTCGGTGGGCCGGGGCGCGTCCAAGGCGCTGGGCGCTGTCGCGGGGCGGATGCCCGGGTCCTCCGGCGGTGAGCGCTCCGTCAAGGTGGAAGTGGGCAAGAAGCAGACGGCGATCGATGTCGACGTCAAGGTCGACTACGGCATACCGATCCATGATCTCGCCGACCGGATCAGGACCCGCGTCACGGACGCGGTGGAGACGATGACCGGTCTGGAGGTCGTCGAGATCAACATCACCGTCTTCGACGTCCACGTCCCGGGCGAGGACGACGACGATGACGACGACCGCCCGGCGGCGCCCGCGCGAGTGCAGTGAGCGGTGCCGTTGCGCAGAGCCTGGGCCCCGCACCGGCGCGCGCCGGTGGGGCGTGTGCCGGGCGTGCGGGGTCGGCGTGGGACCGGGCCCTCGGCGAACCGGGGGCCCGTGCGACCGGGCCCTACTGGGGCTTGAACGAGCGGATCTGGTAGTTGCCCTGGAGGTTGCCGCCCTGCCCGGCCTGCGTGGAGCCGACCCGTGAGTTGAAGTTCGTCTGCGTGTAGTACTGCACGCGGTGTTCGGTCTTGTTCCACACGGACAGGACGTTCCTGCCCTCCCGGATGAACGAGCAGTTGTCGGCGGTGTTCCGCATCTCGGCGGCCGTCCACTGACAGCGGGTCCCCTCGCCGTTCCACCCGTCGAAGGCGCAGAAGTACCCATGCGTGCACCGGGTGAACGCGGCGCTCGGCGCGGCCGCCGCCGAGACGGAGGGCCTGCCGGCGTCGGTGGCCGAAACGGGCCCGGTGCCCAGCCCGAAGGCCAGGACGACGGCGGTGGCGGCGAGAGCGGTGATGCGGTTCACGGTGGAGCCCCTTCGCGTTCGGTGACCGGGCGTCGTGCCCGGTCACCAGCAGCGTGGCACGGCTGTGACCTGCACAGACAGGACCGGAAGGGGGGCGCGCGAGGTCTCCGGAACAGGCGGGGGCGCGCCTGCGTGCCCCGGCGCGCACGTGGCGGGCGCAAGGTGTTCGGCGGTGCGTTCGCACGGTGTTGTCAGTGGTGTGGTGCAGCATCGGGCTGACGGAGCACCGAGCGGAGGGGATCGCCGTGGCGATCACGAACCAGCGCATGACGGAGTACGCGTTCCTGCGGGGGCTGTACACGGACGACTACTTCCCCGATCACGTCGTGGACAAGGGCAAAGCCGTTCTGGTCCGGCTCTGCGAGCGGATCGAGGCCGAACCCCCCGCCGATCTGGCGGCGTTGTACGTGCTGACGACGGCGGCCACCGACGAGTTCAATGTCCTGGAGGCGGAGTTCGAGGCTGCCGGGAGCGAGATCGAGACGGTCGCCCGCGAGGAGATAGCCGAGGACTTCTGGTTCATCGCGACGGCGTACGGGTTCGCGGACGCGGACGTGGAGGAGCTGATCGCGACCAGGGAGTGGTGACGGACGGCGAAAGGGGAATCAGGTCGCGGGGCGCGGCGCCACCTCGTCGAGCACGGCGGCGACGGCTTCGATCTCCACGAGCTGGTCGAGGTAGCCGAGCACGGTGACGCCCAGCAACGTACTCGGGGCGTCATGGTCACCGAACGCCGCCCGGACCACGTCCCAGGCGGCCACCAGGTCCTCGCGCCGCGCGGACGCGACGAGCACCCTCGTACTGACGACGTCCTCCAGGGACGCGCCGGCGGCGGCGAGAGCGGTCCGCATGTTCTCGAACGCCTTCGCCGCCTGGCCCGCGTAGTCCCCGACCGCCGCCGTCGAGCCGTCCTCGTGCAGCGGACACGCCCCGGCGAGGAAGACCAGCCGTGCGTCGGCGGGTGCCGTGGCCGCGTAGGCGTACTCGGCGATGTCGGACAGGTGGGCGGAGCGGATCAGGGTGACGGTTCGGGGCATGGTGTGCGGGTCCTCCTCGGGGTAAGTGTCCTTATCCTCACAAGAGTTCGCCGTTGCCGCCCTGCCATTTCGGTCGGACCCACATCGCACGCCCCTGACCTGCGGAAACACTCCGCCTTGGCATGCTCAGGGCGTTGAGCGGACGGCTCACAGCGGGTCGGTGTGAGTGGATGGACGCCGGACAGGGGATTACCGCGAGGCGATGCGCGGGTGCCGCCGAAGATGAGCCAGGGCCCGGGCGAACCGCTCGTGGGCGGGCGCCGGGACCGCGGTGGGGGAGTCCGGCTCGGCCGTCGGTGCGGGGCGCGGGCGCCCCGCGTCGCAGGGTCTCCGACCGGGCGTTCGGCGTGGGCCCCGCGATTGCCGTGGCGGCGGCCCGTATGCCGTCGACGTCCGGCTCCTCCTCCCTCCGACCGGTGAGCAGAGCGGTGGCCCAGCTCTCCGGCAGGCCGTGATCCGCGGCGAGGGCGGTGGCGTGGCTGCCGTCGTCGGCGTACGGGACCGCGTCGAGCGCATCGGCCCAGGCGGTGGCGACTTCCCCGACGTGCTGGTCATCGAGGACGACCGCAACGCGGGCATCGCCGGCGCGCCCCCGGTGAGCCTCACCTCCGGCGGACCTGCGCCGATGGGCCCAGGTCCGCACAGGTCCGCACGGTCGTCCAGCTCGGAATGGCAGTCGAGCTGCTCGGCCACGCGACCGACATGCTGGACGACCGCCAGGTCACCTCCGTTCCGCTCCGCTACGTCGTGGCCCGTATGGCCGAAGCTCTGCGCGACGTGCACCGGATCGCGGAGAGCCGGGGCGCACGCCTGGGCACCGCACCGAGGCGGGAGTAGCGGGCCGGGCGGTGCCTGAGGCTGGTTCGTCGGGGTGTTCCTGTGAGGACCGCGGTAAACGCGACACAAGGTGTCTGGTTTCGGGCCGAGCATGGTGTCACCGGTCCGCGTCGATGACGGACGTGGACCAGGCCGAACGAACAGATGAGGAACTCGATGGGATTCACGCCCGACACATCGGCACCGGACCTGCACGGGAAGATCGCGCTGGTCGCGGGTGCGACACGGGGCGCCGGGCGGGGCATCGCCGTCCAGCTCGGCGCGGCGGGCGCGACGGTCTACGTCACCGGCCGCACGACCCGGGAACGGCGCTCCGAGTACGACCGCTCCGAGACGATCGAGGAGACCGCGGAGCTCGTCACCGCGGCAGGCGGGACCGGCATCGCGGTGCCGACCGACCACTTGGTGCCCGAGCAGGTCCGTGCGCTGGCCGAGCGCATCGACGCCGAGCAGGGGCGGCTCGACGTGCTGGTCAACGATGTCTGGGGCGGGGAACGGTTGTTCGCCTTCGACAAGCCGGTGTGGGAGCACGACCTCGACAACGGGCTGCGTCTGCTCCGACTGGGTGTGGAGACCCACGCGATCACCAGCCACTTCGTGCTGCCCCTGCTGGTGCGTCGACCGGGCGGGCTCGTGGTCGAGATGACGGACGGGACGTCCGCGTACAACGGAACGCGCTACCGCAACTCGTACTTCTACGACCTGGTCAAGAACAGCGTGCTGCGGATGGCGTTCGTGCTGGCACACGAGCTGAAGCCGCACGGCGGGACGGCGGTGGCGCTCACTCCGGGCTGGATGCGTTCGGAGATGATGCTCGACGCGTTCGGTGTCACCGAGGACAACTGGCGCGACGCGTTGACCGAGGTACCGCACTTCTGCGTCTCCGAGAGCCCGTCGTACGTCGGACGCGCGGTCGCGGCGTTGGCCGGCGATGCCGGTGTCGCGAGCCGGAACGGGCAGTCGCTGTCCAGCGGGCAGCTCGCGCAGGAATACGGATTCACCGACCTCGACGGCTCGCGTCCTGACTGCTGGCGCTATCTGGTCGAGGTCGTCGACGCGGGCAAGCCGTCGGACGCGACGGGCTATCGGTGACGGGCACCGCTCACAGGCAGGAGATGACGTCCTCGGCCACGGGGCCGTCCGGTCCTTCGCCGGTCCCCGCTCCACCGAGTGTCATTCGGGCGTGTGGACCGCCTGGAGCGCACCTGGGCCCGTACCGGGGCGCCCGTAGGGGCAGGCTCGGCGCTCCGGGCGCCGTGAATCGGGTGGGGGCCGTCATCCGGATTTCATGTCGAGAGGATTTGAACATCGTTACGCTGCACCGCAGTTGCCGACAACGCGGAGGCCTGCAGTGGCGGAGCCGACATTCGGGGTCCTGGGGCCGCTCCAGGTGAAGGCGCAGGGTGTTCCGGTCCGGATCGGCGGGGCCAAGCCCCGGGCCGTACTGGCGACCCTGCTGCTCCAGCCGAACGGCTTCGTCTCGCTGGATCTGCTGACGGAGGTCCTGTGGCCCGGCGGCGCACCTCGGTCCGCGGTCGCCAATGTGCGCACCTACGTAAGGACGCTGCGGCAGCGGCTTCCCCCTGCCGCCGTCGCGGGCCTGCGTACCGCGCCCTCCGGCTACTCGCTGGACGTCGTACCCGGGGAAGTGGACATGCTGCTCTTCGAGCAGCAGCTCGCGACGGCCCGTGCCGCCCGCGCCCGCGGAGAGGACACCGCCGCACTGCGTGCCTACGAATCGGCCCTGGGGCTGTGGCGCGGCGGGGTGCTCCAGGACGTGCCCTCCAGTGTGGTGTGGGATCCGGCCATTACACGCATGGAGGGGCTGCGGTCGGTCGCGGCGGACGAGTGCCTGGAGTTGCGGCTCCGGCTGGGGGACTACCCCCACCTGGTCTCCGGCCTGAGGTCCCGGCTGACCGAGAGTCCCCTGCGGGAGGACCTGTGGCGGATGCTGGTGCACGCGCTCGACGACGCGGGCCGCAGCGCCGAGGCGCGGTCCGCGTATGCCGAGGCGGAGCGGGTGATCGCCGCCGAGCTCGGGATCGAGCCGAGCGAACAGCTGCGGGCCATCGGCGCCGAGGTCAACGGTTACGCCGGCCGCCACCGTACGGCGATGTTCGTTCCTGTCCGCCAACTGCCGATGGACATACCTGACTTCACCGGCCGCGCCGTCGAGGTCGCCGACCTGGAGCAGCTGCTGTCCACCGCCGGGCGGCAGCCGGTGGTCGCGGCGGTATCGGGTCCGCCGGGTGCCGGCAAGTCCACGCTGGCCGTGCACGTCGCCCACCGGGTGCGTGACGCGTTCCCCGACGGGCAGTTCTACGTCGACCTGGCCGGAACGAGCGAGTGCCCCCGTGAGCCGGCGGAGGCCCTGGCCGAGATGCTGCGTGGCCTGGGCGTCATCGACAGTGCGATACCCGGCGAACCGGGCGAACGCGCCGCGATGTTCCGTGCCCGTCTCGCCCAGCGTCGATTTCTCATCGTGCTCGACGACGCCGTGGACGGCGCACAGGTGAGGCCGCTGCTCCCCGGCACCGGCGGCTCGGCGGTGCTGGTCAGCTCGCGGCGCCGGATGCCCGGCCTGCCCGCGTATGCCTGCGTGCTCGGGCTGATGCGGCACGACGACGCCCGCGCCCTTTTCGAGGCCATTGTCGGCGCGGACCGGCTGCGCCGGGAGGGGGCCGACGCCGACCGTGTCCTCGCCGAGTGCGGATCACTGCCGCTGGCGGTACGGATCGCGGCCGCGCGGCTCGTGAACCGGCCCGGCTGGAGCGTCGGCACGCTGGCCGACTCGCTGCGCGACGAGCGGGGTCGCCTCGGGGCGGTCCGCCCCGGTGAGTTGGAGGTGCGGGCCGGCGTCGAACTCAGCTACCGCCATCTGCCCGAGCCCGCGGCCCTCGCCTTCCGCACCTTCGGCGACCTGTTCGACGACGCGGTCCCTGGCTGGCTCGTCGCCGTCGCGACGGGGTGCGACGGCGAGACCGCGGGAGGTCTGGAGACCCTGTTGGACGAACACCTCGTCGAAGTCGTGGGCAGGGATCGTTTCGGGCTGAACCGCTACCGCATGCACGATCTGCTGCGGTCCTACGCCCGGGAACTGACCCTGACGGGCGATCAGAACATACGGCTGCGTCGCCGTCTCCACGTCATAGACGCGCTCATCGCCCTCGCCCGCTCCGCCAACGCCGCCATGCCCACCCGCTTCCTCGGTGTGCTGGGCGAGCCCGACATGCGGGGCCTGCCCGACGGACCGGCGCACGCTGTCGCCCTCACGGTGCGCGCCCGTCCCGTGGACTGGTTCGAGAGCGAGCACCGCAACCTCGTCGCCGCCGTCGACGCGGCCGTCCGGCTCGGGCGGACCGACCGGGCCGCCGACCTGGCGATCGAACTGGCGGGCTTCTTCGACATGCGCGGCTACTACGGGGACTGGCTGCGGACCCACCGGCTCGTGCTCGACGCCATGCCCCGTCACGACGACGTCAGGGCGGCGGCTCTGCTGCGCAACCTCGGCCAGCTCCATCTCTACCAGGACCGGTACGCGGACGCGCTCGTCTCCTTCGACCGGTCCAGGGCGCTCTTCGCCGAGCTCGGCCACCGGACGGGAGAGGCGGTCGCCGCGGTGGGGTCCGGCTCGGTCCACCGGGTCATGGGTGAACTCGGTACCGCGCTGGAGACGTTCACCGCCGCGCTCCAGGAATTCGCCGCAGCCGGCGACCGGCACGGGGAGGCGGTGGCACGCAACGCGATCGCCTCCGTCTGGCTGGAACGCAAGGACCCGGAGACCGCGGCCGGCTGGCTGAGCGGGGCCCTGGAGCTGTCCCGTGCCGACGGGGACCGGCACCGCGAGGCCCAGGTGCGCCGCAGGGTCGCCGTACTGCACGAACTGCGTGGCGAATCGCAGTCGGCGCGTGGCGAGCTGGAGCGCGCCCTCGGCATCTTCGACGAGCTGGCCGATCTGCACTGCGCCGCATACGTGCAGCAGAGCATCGCGGAACTGTGCCTGCGACAGGGCGACGCCGGTGAGGCGTCGGCGCTGTTGATCGGGGCACTCGCCGTCCAGCAGCAGCTCGGGGACCGCCGCGCCGAGGCACGAGTGGCCGGCCTGCTCGGTGAGTTGCACGACGCGACCGGCCGCAAGCAGACCGCGCGGCACTACTTCCACCGCTCCCTCGCGACCTGGCGCCGCCTGGGCCTGCCCGACGAGGCCGGACGGGTGGACGCCAAGCTCCGCTCGATGCGCTGAGCGGCGAATACGGGGAGCCGGAGCCGAGGCCGCCTTCGCCACCGACACGGTCGGCGAGTCCGCCCGCGCCGCGGTCGCCGGTCTCGCCGACGGCCGGGTCGCGGTCATCGAGAACC
>NZ_JBHXRD010000014.1:119961-196098 GCF_042717325.1 Streptomyces sp. NPDC058637
AACGCCCCGTCCTGGGCGTGCCGGCGAAATGCGGGGCCGGGGGCGGGGGGTGGGGGGCCCCCCGGGGCCCCCCCGACACCCGGCACCCGGCGGTGTGTCAGCATCTGTTGTTGCTGGTCTGGTTGCGCTTGAGGTAGTCGTTCCAGGTGACACCCTGGACGACCGCGACGACGACGGCTCCGTTGAGCTTCTGCTCGTAGTGCAGATGCGGGGTGATGTCGTAGAGGGCGGACGTGTTGCCGACCTCGCCGATCTTCTGGCCCATCCCCACCGTGTCGCCCGCGTGCACCGAACGCGTGTTCAGATGGGCGTACCGCGTCTGCCAGCCACCCCCGTGACCGATGACTATCGTGTTGCCGTACCCGGCGCCCGTCGAGTAGTACGACTCGAGGACCGTGCCACCGGCGCTGGCGAACACCCGGCGTCCCAGGTCGTCAGGGTTGCCGTTCGCGTCGTAGTGGTTCCAGTCGATCGAGTGCGCGGGACTGTGCCCGGACCAGTTGCTGCCGAGCCATGTCTGGTTGCACTCGAAGGGCATCTTGAAGGCGGGCCGTGCGGCCACGGCGGCTTCCGACGAGTCCACGACCGGCGCCGCCACAGCGACCGGAGCGGTGAGCGTGACTGCCGCGAACGCGGCCATGGTGATCAGCGACCGGCGAACGTTCCTTTGCATGGTTCTCCCCTTGTCGTCGGGTGACACGGCGTCGGGTGACACGGCGATTCAAGGAGGCGGGCATACACAGCGGATACATTCCGCCCGCCGAACCTCACGAGCGCACCCCACGGCTCGGGCATACGGGTGGTGGGGCGCGATGACGTCCTTCGCCACGGAGTCGTCCGGTCCTTCGCCGTTCCCCGCCCCACCGAGCGTCATCCGGGCGTGTGGACCGTCTGGATCAGGCGGTTGGACCTGTTCTCGCGGATGAGTACTCCTCGGCCCGTCGGCTGCCGGCTCGCGTACACCCCGGGGAACAGCTGGCCCTCGCTGCGATCCCCGGCCATGAGGACGGCGGTCGCTCCCGACTCACGCAGACCGTGGACCAGCGGCTCGTACATGCCCCACGACGCGCCCGTCACCTGGCGCGACAGGACGAAGTGGAGGCCGATGTCCACGGCCGAGTGGATGTACGGCAGGAAGGGGGCGAGCGGCGAATAGCCGTCCTCCATCAGTACGTCGTAGTCGTCGACGAGCACCACGATCCGTGGGCCGGTGCCCCAGCTACCGGGCTCCAGATCCTCGGGAGGGGTGCTTTCGTCGGGCAGCCGCTTCTCCAGCTCCGTGGCGACTCCGGCGGCGAGCCCCTCGCACAGTTTGGCGTTGTAGGCGTAACCGCCGTCGAACTCCTCGGGGATCACGCCGCGCAGACCCTGCCGCGGGTCGATGACGGCGAAGATCAACTCGTGTTCGCCGTAGCGGTCGACGAGGCCGCGGGCGACGGTTCTGAGGAGATTCGTCTTGCCGCACCCGCGGTCGCCCAGCACGATCAGGTGCTGGTCATGGTGGAAGAGATCGAGCAGAACAGGAGCGAGCGCGTCCTGGTCCAGGCCGATCGGCACCTGCCGGGGCTCGGCGGCCGGGCCGGGGAGCAGGTGCGGCTCCAGGACGGGAGGCAGCACCAGGACGGGCTGTGCGACCTCACCGCTCCAGGCGGCGCTGACCGTACGAACCGTGCGGTCGAGGACCGCCTCCAGATCGATCGTGTCCGCGAGTCCGTCCGTGCGCGGGAGCGCGGTCTGGGCGAAGAGTCCGCCGTCGGTCAGGACACGGCCTGGTTCGTGGGGTGACAGCGTCCCGGCGAGTGTGCGATCGATGCCGGACTCACCGGGGTCGCTCAGGCACAGCTCGATCCGGGTGCCGACTGCCTGGGCGGTCGTGTGCACGTCGTTTCGGCTGAGCAACCCGGCGACGACGTGGATTCCGTAGCCGCCGCCCCGTTCCAGGAGGTCGGCGACCGTGTCGTACAGCTCGTCGAATTCGTCGCGCAGTGTGTCGAAGCCGTCGATGACGAGCACGATCTCGGCGGACGCCAGCTCGGGCAGCCGTCCCGCCGCGTGCGGGGTGCGTAGCTGCTCGACGGAGTCGATGGCGTGCTGGCGGAAGAGGTCCTCGCGGGTGGCGAGCATGCCCCGCACCATCTCGACCGTGCGGCCCGCGCGCTCGCGGTCGGCCCGGCCCGCGATGCCGCCGACGTGTGGCAGCCCGGAGAGGACCTGGAGGCCGTCACCGACCAGGTCGAGGCCGTAGACGCCGACCTCCCGCGGGGTGTGGGTGAGTGCGAGGGACAGGACCAGCGTGCGCAGGAGGGTTGTTTTGCCGGACTGCGGGCCGCCGGTGACGGAGACGTGGCCGTCAGCCGCTGCGAGGTCCAGATACCACGGGCCCTGACTCTGTCCGGTCGGGTCGTCGAGCAGACCCAGCGGAACCTGCAGCGGGCCCTGCCGGCCGGCGAGCTGCATTCCGCGCGGGCCGGCTTCCAGCGGACCGGCGGCCTTGTCGAGGGCGAGCGCGACCGGAAGCGGTGGCAGCCAGATGCCGCCTACCGCCGGGGCTGCGTCCTCCAGCTGCTCGACCACGACGTCCAGCTCGGTCTGCACGGCCTCCCGGTGCGTTGACACCGGTTCCCCTCGGCCAGAGCCGTACGGTGCCGGCAGGGTGTTGAACGCCTCGTACTCCAGGACGAGAGGCAGGCTCTCCACCTCGTCGGCCTGCGGCGTCGGTGCCCGGTAGTCGCCGGAGACATGGCCCGCCCTGAAGCGCTCGTAGTGACCGGTATCGGTCTTGAGGTAGCCGAAGCCCGGCAGCGGCGGCAGGTGGAACGCGTCCGTGGTGCCCAGGACCGTGTGTGACTCGTCGGCGGAGAAGGTGCGCAGACCGATCCGGTACGAGAGGTAGGTGTCCAGGCCCTCAAGGCTGCCGTCGTCGATACGCTCGCCGGACAGGAGCAGATGCACACCGATGGAGTGCCCGACGCGGCCGACGATACGGAACAGGTCGACGAAGTCGGGTTTGGCGGACAGGAGTTCGGCGAACTCCTCGACGACGACGAACAGGTGCGGCAGAGGATCCAGCTCGGGCCGCTCCCCGGAGCGCAGTACGGAGTACTCACCGATGCCGGCGACGCCGCCCGCATCTTCGAGGACCTGCCGGCGGCGCTCCACCTCACCGGCGAGCGAGGCGTGGAGGCGCTCGACGAGGCCCGCCTCGTTCTCCAGGTCGGTGAGGGTACCTGCGACGTGGGGAAGCTCCGCGAACGGCGCGAAGGTCGAACCGCCCTGGTGGTCGACGAGGATCAGGGAGAGGTCCTCGGGCGGGTGCGTCGTCACCAGAGCGAGGACGAGGCTACGCAGCAACTCCGCCTTCCCCGAACCGGTGGCACCGACACACAGGCCGTGCGGGCCCATGCCGAGTTCCGAGGAATCCTTGAGGTCGAGCAGCACCGGTTCGTGCGTGTCGCTGATGCCGATGGGCACGCGCAGGAAATCGCGTCCGTCACGTGGGGCCCACAGCCGTGACAGGTCGAGGTGTGCCACGTCGTCGATGCCGAGCAGGCCGGCGAGGTCGACGGGGCCCGACAGCGGGGCGTCCAGCAGTGCTTCGGCGGACAGCCTCAGCGGCGCCAGCATCCGGGCCAGGCTCTTGGCGAAAAGGGTGCTGACCTCGTCGACGGTGCCGTGGGCGCTGATGTGTTCGGCTTCGCGCAGGTCCTCGACGAGCAGCTCGGAACCTTCGACAGTGATCCGGATGCCGACGTGTCCCGGTTCCTGGACGCGCTGTTCGACAAGGTGCAGGACGGTGACGCCCATGTCGGACAGGCCGACCGTGGTGTCGGGACGGGGCAGATCGACGGCATCCTCGCCGTGCCCGTCGATGAAGACGAGGAGCGGGGGAGCCATGGACAGGGCCTCCTGTCCGGCCGTTCCGGCCGCGCCCCGGCGCACCTCGGCCGCGTAGGAGGCGCGGCGGCGCAGGTCGGGGCCGAGCTGCCGGGCGAGCTGGGGGGCCGACGGGGCGATGCGCCGGGCGGCGACCGGGCCGTCGAGCTGCTCGACGTCCAGGAGGTGGGGCAGCCACTTCGCCCACTCCCAGTCGGCGATCCGGTCACCCGGCACGGCGAGTGCCATGGCCACGTCGTCGGGGGCGTGCGTCGCGGCGGTCTGGACGAGCAGGGCGCGGGCCACCCGCAGACAGTCCTCGCGCGGGCCGATCACGCTGATGTTCCCCACCCGGTCCAACGGAACCGTGAGAGGCAGGTCGATTCCCGTACGGAAGCGTTTCACCAACGCCGAAGCCTCGTTGAGCGTGAAGACGTCCGGCGGAGTGAGGACGGACGAGCTGCCGTCGGCGATCCGCAGGTCGCACACCATCACCTCCCCGATGCCGACCCGCACACGCAGGAAGTCCGCGTCACCCCGGCGGCGTTCCCACAGGCGCGCGGGGTCGCGCACGATGTCGTACAGGGCGTACGGCGGCGGATCGAGCACGTCGGCACGCTCCCGGCGCGCGCGCTCCTCCGTAGCGAACTCCTCACGCAGGTCCTCGACATAGGCGAGGTAGACCTTCCGCCGGGTGCGGCGGGTGCGATGGGCCCTGCCGTACGGGGAGAGGAGGAGCGCGACGGAACTGATGACCGTTGCGACGAGGACGATCGCGCCCAGTGCGGCGAACTGTTTGTCGCGTAGAACGGTCATCATCACGACGGATGTCATGACCCCGGCGACGGGGAGCAGCGACATCGCGATGGTGCCCGTCATCCCCTCGGGGAGGTTGGGCGGGGCCTCGATGGTGCGTGCCGGTGTGGCGGCCGGCGGCCGGGTGGTCCGGGCCGGGCGGTGTATCAGTCGGGTGCTCATGGACGTCCGTCACTCACGGTCAAGCTCGGCATGGGGTCAGCGACGCTGTCTGCGGCAGCTGGAAGACGTCCGCGGCGAGCCGGGTGACGGCCTGACGCGTCGCGTGTGCGAGCGGCTCGGCACGGATCGCTCCGGTGGACGCGAGCTTCCGCGTGGCCTCGCCGAGGTCGATCACGCACGGGGCGCCTGTCCGGTGAGTACGACGACGACCCTGCCCAGGATCACGTGGCGCTGCTGTGCCTGGGCCCACCCGCGCACGTTGCGGGGAGCCGACGGCGCAGTGGCCGGGTGCCGGGGCGTAGCAGCAGTGAGCCGAGCGCCGGGTCCGCGCGGGTGATCCCGGCGACCTTGCGCGCCGCCCACGAGGAAACGATTCGGCGCAATCCGCGCACGGCCTGGGACGCGAAAGGCTCGCCCTGCGACCGCTCCGGGCGGGCGAGCAGCGCGGCGATCAGGGTGAGGAAGGTAGCCACCGCGGACGCGGTGGTCCGGCGCGAGGTCCGCGGGTCGAGGTTGTCGGCCACCTGGTCCGAGACGTCGTGCAGGACGGGAGCGGGAGGCGCGGAACGGGATCTGACGAGCGTGAGTACGGCACCGTCGGACGTCAGCAAACGCCCGGACGACGTGCGCGATGCGACCCGAATGTCGGTCAACTGGGGCATATCCGGCGGTATTTGACTGATCGGCGCACGGGGAGGGCAGCGCGATGTCGTCCCGATGTCGCTCGCCGGCCAGGGTCACCGGCTCAGTCCCGTCCGGGATGTCATTGCTGTGCTCGCCACGTGCGGAAATCTATCATCGCCACGTGGGGAGATTCCGGGCTAACTGTGCGTACTGATCAGGAACTCATGGGGTTCTCGCGCAGCTCGAGTGGGCAAGCGGACCGCCGAAGTAGCCCGGACGATTCCGGCCGACATCGGTGTCTTCGGAAGAAGCACGCCTCTCCGCGGAGAGTTCTGCCCGGCCCCCGACTGGTGCTGTCCGGGCAGACTGCGGATGGCGACCGACGTGGAGAGCTGCGGCCTGGGTGCGTGTGGTCCCACGCTCACTCACAAGAGTGGCAAGGCAGCTATGACGATCGGCGAGATGGGATGCAACCTGGTTGTCAGGACGGATCGACAAGGCGCTTGCCGTTGAGCCAGTGCCGTGACCGGGGTGTCGTGCCGATGCTGCAGTCGGTGAATCTGCCGAACCGACCGTGCGGGCTCATATTCGACTCTCGGCGCAACGTGCCGCCGACCAGCCTCGCTCTGAAGTCTGTTCACGCGTTCGTCGGTCGGCCGGCGAGTGAACGCTATGTGGGGAACTCGCCGCACCAGTTGCGTCCGATGAGGACGGCGGGCAGGTACTCGGACTCCACTTCGATGGGGATGCCTGCGTCGTGGGCGATGCAAGCCATGGCGAGGGGTGCGAGGGCGACAAGGCCGGAGGCCTGGTACATGCGGCTTTCCTCGCTCCAGTACTCCTTGTGCCATTGGAGGGCGGTGGTGAGTGCCTGGGTGAAGCCGGCGTGGTCCTTGCGGACGAAACGGTGGAACATCTCCATTATTTACGGCGTCCTGCTGGGCATTCAGCCGAATACCGCATCGGTGAGGTCCGGTCCACGTCCGTCGATGATGTCGGGAGCCTCGATCCCGTATCCCTCTGCGTGACCGTAGTACGTCGGCTCGCCAGGCTCCGCCTGGACTCCGAGCAGTTGAACGAGCTCCTGCAGGGCGGATGAGAGGCGTGGGGCGTTGGCGGCATGGATGGCCGGATGGGGCCGGCCCCGGAAATCACAGTGACCCCATACGTCGTGGTACACGGATAGTTCGGCCGAAGGGCCGATCTCGTCGGGTGACACGACAAGTTCGACCAGACGGTGCTCGTCGTGGCCAGTTCCGCTCGCGTCGAACCACGTGCCGGATCCGAGTACAAGAATCTCGCCCATCTCTGCCTGCGGATGACCGTTCGGCCGACAGGCGCGGAGGTCTCCGGGCAATGTTGGATCGTCGAGCGAACGCCTGACAAGGTTCAGGCGGCTGTGGATGCCTAGTCCGCCTTTTCCCAGTTGGAACCAGCTCCACTCGAGCGTGTCCGGCCCTAGCAAAGCGTACTTCTGGAGAATCGCGCTCATGCGTCCTGCGGTTCTGAGCGCGGATCCCAGGCCAGGCTCCAACACGCCGTCCAGGTCCCAGAACCACGAGCCGCACTCTCTCGGCGCGCGCATCAGCATAGTCATCGAACCAATCATTGGTCGGCGGCATGAAGCCGGCTTCGGAGGGGGAGCGCGATCAGCGCTCATAGAGGTGAGAATCCCACTCTCGCCGGGCAGCGTGCGCCGCCTTGCCACGCCGGAGGTGGGTTGAGCCGCGGCTCGATGTGTTGCGGACGGACTTCACCGAGCACGTCTCCGATCGGGGAAGCGGTCGGAGACTTCGGTGAGTTCACCGACCTACTGGAGGGCTGGGACCACGTCCTCCCTGAAACCGCGCGGCTGGGGCGGGGAGTTGCGGGGCTGAGCGAATTGGCCGAGACCGTCTTTAGCCCCCACTATTGGAAGTCGGCTTTCAGGTTGGGAACTCGCCCAGCCAGCTGCGATTCAGTAGTTGGACGGGCAGGTAATCCGATTCAACCCCGCTTGGGAAGCCGCCATCGTAGGCGAGGCAGGCGATGGCTAGTGGGCCGATGGCCCACAAACCCTCGATGTCATTCTCGCGGTCATCATCGGCTGTCCAGTACGCTTTGTGGGGCTCTAGTGCTTCAACCAGGGCGGCATAGTCTGGGTGAGAACTGCGGAAGGCTGCTGTGAGCTCCTCAACCATTCTGGGCTGCTGCCGCAACCAGTATGCTTGCAGTGCGGCTGCCCAGTGGTAGAGGTACTCGTCGTGCTCTGCACCGGATGCTCGAAATACATCCTGAGGCACCTCGCACAGTTCGGTCATCCGCTTCTGATCGCGTACCAGAAGGCATCGATCCATTCCGGTGCACTGGCAAAATTCCTGGGTCCCGTAGCGGGCAGTCTTCGCATCTCGTGATGGATGCGGCATTCCACCGAGCCTTCGGTGGTCCTCGCTGCACGGAAGACTGCTGACCCAACCTGCATCGTGTTGACCACCGCTTCCCAGGTGTCGATGGCTGAGCCTCTGGGGTCGACCGTTGAACGTGCCTGAACGCATGTCCGCACAGAGTTCCACAACGCGTCGATCATGTGTGGCGCCTCTTCCAGGGACTCGATCTCCTCGATCGTCCTCGGTGTCACCCTCCGCGCGTAGGCCTCGTCGTCTGGCCCAGGGGCACCATGGCGGGGCACGGTTACGGTCACGAGCGCTCCTTAGCGCAACCCACATGCTTGACGGCCGCCAGACACCTCCGCACAACTCATGTTGGTCGTAGGCATGATCGAAGCGGTGCGCGAAGTGCACCGGATCGCGGAGAGCCTGGACGCTGAGTCAGGCAGGAGAGGCTGAGCGGTGCTCCACCGCATGGCCGGTAATCACGGCTGAAGGGTATGTCTGCTGGTCGTGGTCAGGACCAGAGCGCAGCGCGAACGCGCGCCATAGGCTTCCGCCGGACTGCCGATTCCGCTCTGCGCTGATCGTGCGTCTGAACCGGCCACGGCTCGGCTTCGGAGCGGCTGAGCCGTAACGAGGGAGGAGGGTGTACAGGTGCACCTGGTGGCTGCCTAGTTGGGGTCTGTTTCCCTATGTGGGGAACTCGCCGCACCAGTTGCGTCCGATGAGGACGGCGGGCAGGTACTCGGACTCCACTTCGATGGGGATGCCTGCGTCGTGGGCGATGCAAGCCATGGCGAGGGGTGCGAGGGCGACGAGGCCGGAGGCCTGGTACATGCGGCTTTCCTCGCTCCAGTACTCCTTGTGCCATTGGAGGGCGGTGGTGAGTGCCTGGGTGAAGCCGGCGTGGTCCTTGCGGACGAAACGGTGGAACATCTCCATCGGGGGGTACATCAGCTTGCCCGCCGACTCTGGATCGGAGGCGGCTTGGGGGTCGGTGCCGTCGACGGCTGCTACCAGGTTCTGGACGAGGTCGGGGCCGCCGAGCCAGTAGGTCTGGAGGGTTTTGATCCAGGCGTAGTGGTACTCGTCGAACCTTTCGCCGTTCTCCCTGAGAAGGGAGAGCGGCACCTGGCACAGGGCGGTGATCCTGTCCTTCTCGCGGCATATCACTGCCAGGTAGAAGGCGGTGGTCCAGGCTCCGGGGGTCACGTACCACTGGGGGCCGGTGGCCTGGAGCGTGCGGTCCTTGTGCGCGATGCGGCACTGCACATGCTCGTCGGGCGTGGTCGCTGCGGCGAACACGGCAGAGCTGACCTGCATCGCGGTCACCCAGGCATCCCACGTGGGATAGATCGCCGCGCGCGGGTCCAGCAGGCAGTGGGACTGGGCCAGGGTGAGCGTGGTGCGCTGGGCCCGGCCCAGATTCGTGGAGTCGGACTCAAGTCCCTCGATGAGCTTCTGTGCACTTCCTTGGAGCACGGCAACGCCTGCTTCCGCCTTCTCCGTGGGGAGGGGGAGGCGGGCAATATGGAAAACCAACGCGTTACTCCTTGAAGATCTTGAAATGCTTGAGCTCAGCTCCAGCATACTTACCGGCGTTCTCAGTGGCCTGCACAAGGACGTAGCGCAAGGTCTTGTTCGTGATGGCTGTGTCGATCTCCTCTGCGTACTTCGCGTCCTCCGGCGAGAAGGGGCCGCGGGCTTCCATGTCAGCGACAACCGTGCGGACGTACTCGAGGGTCCCCTGTTTCACCAAGGTGCGGCTGTCCAGTTCGCCGTTGCCTTGACGCCAGTCCAAGGTTCCCTGAGGGCCCTTCGCCTCGACGATGATCAGGTTTCCATCCTTGTCACGCCAAAGCTGGTCAAACCTTCTCGACCCGTTGGGCGTCTCGGGGAGGTCGGTTATTTCCCGGGCGCCGTCGAACTCCTTCAGCAGGAGCATGTGCTTGCGGGCAGCTTCTTCGCCAAGGGCCTCGCCCAGCTTGCTGTTGTTCGAGACGCCCGGCCCGACAGTCTCGTCGAAGTACTGCTGCGCATCGGCGAGTACCCGAGCAGTCTCACCGGTCGGGGTAGTGTCGAATGCCTTCTGGGCATTGTTCAGCTCCATGCCTGCGATGCGCCTGGCCGAGACCTCGTCGAGGTGGTTAAGCCCCTGGGGATCGACTGTGGCACGGTCCCTCACGAGGTCTTCGAGATGGAAGTCCTCCGAGCTTGCGTACGGCAACTCGTTGGAGCTCATCCAACTGCCGTCCGGCTTCTCGATGAGCTTAGGCAGGAGCTGGCCGTCGACCAGGCTCTCGGCGTTGTTGCGTTTGCCGATTCCCCACTTGTCGTAGTGCTGCGCTCGCCAGGCCGGGTCCTCGTTTGCCAGCCGGACGTGTTCGCGGGTGATGACCGCTCGTTCTTCAGGTGTCCGTCTGCCAGCTGGCTTCTCGCGGGCAGCCTCGTACTCCGCGCGGTGGGCTGCGGCCTGGGCGCTGTGCCCCCCGTTGCCCGTCGTCGAGCCGCCAGGGGCGCCGTGAGCCGTACCTCCCGTGGACGGCGTGTCCGAGTGACCTCTGCCGCTGCCAGCGCTGTCCGGAGCCCCGGCCGAGGTGCCGTCGCCACCGCCCGCATGAGGTACGGGGTTGCCGCTGCCTCCTGGTGTGCCGTCGCCAAGGCGGCCCGCAGGTGGGTTGCTGTCCAGGTTGTTGCTCGGCATGTGGTTCGCCGCGCCCCCCGGGGTGCGATCGGCGGCACCACGCTCCGGAAGATTGTCCTCTGCCCGGCCGACGCCGCCCAGGTCGTCGCCGAGGCGTATGCCGTCACCTGCGTTGCCCCCGGCCCGTGCCCCCGCGCCGACCAGCACCGGCTGCCGGACCGGGGCCTCCACGCGGGCGTGGTCCGGGGTGTTCGTGCCGGCGTCGGTCCTGCCGGCTTCCCTGTGGGCGTCCTCGGCCCGCTGGACGAGGACGCCGCTCTCGTCGTAGAGGTTGCCCTCGCGGTCCGCGTAGGCGGCGCCCTCGTCGAAGGGGTTCTTGACCGTGCCCTCCGGGAGGGCGATCACTCCCTCCGGGAGTCTGACCGTGCCGTCGGCGAGCCGGACCGCTCCCTCCGGGAGGGTCGCGCCCGCCGGGAGGTCGACCGTGCCGTCGGTCAGGCGTACGGCGCCTTCGGGGAGGGTGAAGACGTTGTCGGGCAGGGGTGGTATCTCGACGGTGCCCAGGCCCTTGAGGCCGGTCATCGCGTCGCCGATCTTCGACATGCCGAAGCCCGCGCCCTTGAAGACGTACGTCATCGGGTCGACGAACCGGCTCACCTTGCCCGCCGCCGACAGGGCCTTCGCGGCGAGGGCCGCCTTGCCGCCGCCCGCGACCGCGCCGCCGGTGCCGCCCGTGAAGACGGTGGTGACGACGTTGAAGGTGACCGCGCCCGCTGCCCGGGAGGGGTTCTCGCCCCACTGGTCCCAGGCCACCAGGGCCTTGCCCGTCTCCTTCATCGCCGTACGGGAGTCACGCAGCCAGGAGGGGAGTTCGTCGTCCTTCGCCGTCCAGTAGGCCGGTCCCGCCACCACGGTGACCAGCAGGCCGGTGCCGAGCTGGGCCAGGCCTTTCCACGCCTGGCCGGCCGCCTCGAAGCCGTCGTAGCCCACCAGGGTGCCCAGGCCCTTGATCGTGCCCCAGACCCCGTCGACGAAGAAGCCCTTGGTGAAGTCCCAGGCGTGTTCCCACACCTGCCAGCCCGGGGTGGACTCGACGAGCGGGTCGCCCCAGGGGAGGCCTTGGGCCTGCTTCAGGGATTCGGCGTCGTAGCCGTACTGGTGCGAGCTGTCGGAGCCGTCGCTCTTCTTCAGGGGCAGGAGACAGACCAGCGCGGTGATCTTGTTGTAGCAGGTGATCTCCGCGTCCTGGAACGCGGAGAGGGTCTCGGCGATCTCGTCGCGGCGGTTGTTGTTCTCCTCGACGAGGTCGCCGTCCTCGCGCCACTTGTCGTCGGCGTCGACCTTCACGAGGAAGGCGCCGGCGTCCCGCTTGATCTGCCTGAGCTTCTCGACCAGCGGGTTGACCTCGTCCGAGTACGTGCTCAGCGCACCGGCGATGGCCGTGAGGTCGGACTTCAGCCTCTGCCCGTTGTCCGCGACCGGCTTCGTCGTCGCGAACAGCTGGTCCGCCTCGGGTGCCTGGTAGAAGGCCTGGAGGCCGCCGAAGCTGCTGTGGATGTCACCGGTGGTCGTCGCGACGGTTTCCGCGGCCGAGGTCAGCTCGCTGACCTTCACGTCCAGGGTCGCCAGGTTGCCGGTGAAGACCGGGATGCCCTCCAGGCGGATCGGCTGGTCGTCGCTCACCCGCGCCCCCCGGGAGCGTCCTGCAGCAGGTCCAGCCGTACGGCCTTGGCCGCGTCCTGCGCGTGCTTCGCCGCGTCCAGGTCGCCCGCCACGTACTCGTTGGTGGCCTTCGCCGCGCCCAGCACCGCGGCCTGGATGCGTTCCGCCGTCGACTTCAGGAAGCTCTCGCGCTGGGCCAGGTACTGGCTCAGCGCCGAGGCCACCGGCCCCAGCGTGGCCTTCCCCGCCAACGGGGCCGCCCCCACCGGCACCGGACCCTGCACCGGCGTCGAGGCGTCCGTGCCCGGCACGGCCGTCCCCGCGGCCGTCGCCGCCTCCGACATCGTCGTGACCAGGGCCGTCAGAGCCTTCTCCAGGTCACCCGCGTGCGTGCCGGTGACCTTCAACTGGCCCTGCACCCCCTGCGGCTTGATGTCCCACGCCGTCATGAACGCCCCCACCCCGCGTACCGATGTACTGCTTGCACCTACGTCACTGCCCCGACCTCAGGAGGAACGTTCCTCCCGTTCCTCCGGCCCGGACGCGCAGCGGATCAGCCGATGTTGTCGACCGCTGCCTTCGCGCGCGCGAGCGTCTGCTGCGCCGTGCCGTCGTTCTTCTCCAGCGTCGTCCGCAGCAGCTGGATGATGTTCCTGACCTCGGTCGAGGTGCTGTTCCAGCGCAGCTCCTTGCCGTGGTACTCGTCCGCGACCCCGTCCGCGGCGAAGTCGGCCATCGCCGCCTTCACCTGGGCGTCCCGCGCCTGGATCACCTGCTCCAGGCGGGCGATGACCGCCTGGATGTTGCCCTGCGCCTCCGTGGAAGCGCCCGTGTCGTACGAACGGCGGTCACTGTCCGTGGCCATAGTCGATTACTCCCCGTGGAATGAGATCAGACCTGTCGTGGAAGGCCTGGCGTGGAAGAGGGAAAGCGGGAACGCGGGACGGTCAGCCGCGACCGGAGAAGCGGGCCGCGTCGAAGTTCGCCGACGCCATCTGCGACTTCGCGTTCTCGCCCTGCTCCTGGTCACCCTCGCCGAACGCCGCGTCCATCCCCGACTGACCACCCAGCAGCGCGGACAGCGATCCGTTCAGCGCCGCGGTGATCTCGTCCGAACGTGACTTGAACGAGTCGAAGGCCACCTTGCCGGCACCGTTGAACTTGCCCTCCAGCGGCTGCGCGGCCTGGATCAGCTGATTGATCAGCGTGCCCAGGTCCGTGCTCGACTCCGTGGAACGCGACATCAGGTTCGACAGAACCGATGCCCCCATATCGAACTTCATCAGGTTCCCCCCGCCAGACTGAACAACCGTACGAACAACCATGTCTATCAACCCGGACATCGCTGATGCAATCAGCAATCAGGTCACTGTGACCATCCCAGGACACTCCGGCAGCCCCCGTCACGCGCCCTTCAGATGCCGCATCAGCCGCTCGAAGTCCTGCCATCGCGACAGGTCCGACGGATCACCCGGCAGGGGGTAGTACCACGCGGGACGTGCCCGGGACCCGAGCTGAACAGGCTTTTCCGGCAGAGGAGTACGCCGGGCGCGGTCGCCGGGTATCGCCCGGACCTCGTCCGCGCCCAGCACGAAGGCCAGCGGGACACCGGGTCCTTCGAAGCGTGGCGGCACCGCGAGGTCACGCCGGGCTTTGCGGAGTTGTACGAGCATCGACTGGAACCGGTGGCGGGTGGCGAGCACCTCGGCGGCCCGGGGCAGCGCGTCCAGCGGGATCTCCTCGTCCGGTCCGTAGCCGAACGCCAGCGTCACCTCCTCCTCCACCCCCGCCGTCGTACGGGTGACGCGCACGGTGGCGAGCCCGGGCCGGTCGGGGCTGCCGACGACCACGGCCCAGGTGGGCCGTGGGGCCCGCTCGTGGGCGAGGTCCGTGAGGCGCTGCGGTGACCAGGGGAGGTTGGCGGGTTCCGCCGTCCCCCAGCCCGCCGGGGGCGCACCGGTGAGCTCACGCCACACCGACTCCAGGCCGCCGCCGAGCACCAGGCGGTCGTCGGCGGGGTGGACCGAGCGGAACGTCACCGCCAGCTGCCGCTCGCCGGTGTCCGACACCTCCCCGTAGGACGCGGCGACCAGGCTGCGCGGTTCGCCGGTGGTGGCGCCGGGGTCCTCGACCGGTGCGAAGATGCCGTCCTGCCAGCGCAGCACGGCTCCGGACAGCCCGTCGTAGTAGCCGTCCCGTTCGTCCTGGACGATCCAGCGGGAGGGCCACGTTCCCAGGAGGTGACGTACGGCGGGGGAGAGCGTCGTCCCGGGTGGTGCGACGACCTGGAGCCCGAGCCCGGCCTCCGTGGCGGCCCGGTAGGCATCCGCGAGCCAGGCCGTCAGGGCGACGACCGGACGGTCCTGGATGACGACGGCGACCTTCTCGGTGAGCACGTCGACGGCGGGGACCGCGGCGGCCGGGGTGGGCGCGACGCTCACACCGTCGGAGGGCACCACGGCCAGCGAACGGGCGGCCTCCGGTGGCCAGGCGGAGCCACCGGCCAGGTGGGCGAGCCGGGCGGCGAACGTACCCGCGAGCTGTTCGGCCTCCGCGACACCGGTGGTGGCACGGGCCTCCGTCCACCAGAAGGGGACCGGCGGCGCCGTGGCTCCGAGCAGTCGTTCCGCCTCGCCGGTCACCTGGACGAGCAGTGGTGCCTCGACGGATACCAGGGGACGGCCCTCGGGGTCGCAGAGCTGCACGACGGCGCCTTCGCCGTGGGTGCCCACCAGTTTGTCGGGACCTCCGGAGAGCAGTCCGACCAGTACGGTCCACGGGTCGGGCATGCGGGTGGTGAGGGCGATGACGTCCTTGGTCATGGGGTGCGTCCGGTCCTTCGTTGCGTGGGTGCCGGGTGCTATCCGGGCGTGTACACGGTCTGTATCAGGCGGTTCGCGTAGCCCCTGCGGATCAGCACACCGCGTCCCGCGGGCTGCTGGGTGGCGTACACGCCCGGGAACAGCTGGCCCTCGCTGCGGTCGCCCGCCATGAGGACCGCCGAGGCCCCCGATTCGCGCAGACCCTGCACCAGCGGCTCGTACATCCCGCGCGACGCGCCCGCGACCCGGCGCGTCAGGACGAAGTGGAGGCCGATGTCCACCGCGGACGGGATGTACGGCAGGAACGGCGACAGCGGCGACTGTCCGGCCGTCGTCAGCACGTCGTAGTCGTCGATGAGGACCACGATCCGGGGTCCGCTGCCCCAGTTGCCGGGCTCCAGGTCCTCGGCGCCCGTGCTGTCGTCGGGGAGCCGCTTCTCCAGCTCGGTGGCGATTCCCGCGGCGAGGCCGGAGCAGAGCTTGGCGTTGTACGCGTAGCCGCCCCGGAACTCCTCGGGGATCGCGCCGCGCAGGCTGCGCCGCGGGTCCATGACCGCGAAGACCAACTCGTCCTCGCCGTAACGGTCGATGAGGCCGGCGGCGACGGTCCTGAGCAGATTCGTCTTCCCGCACTCGCTGTCACCCATGACCAGCAGGTGCTGGTCGTGCTCGAACAGGTCCAGGAGGACGGGTTCCAGCGCCGTCTGGTCGACGCCGATCGGCACCCGCCGGGGTTCGGCGGCGGGACCCGGCAGCAGGTGGGGTTCCAGGACGTGCGGCAGGACCCGGACCGGCTGGGCGACCTCTCCGCTCCAGGTGGCGCGGACCGTGCGGGCCGTGCGCTCCAGGACCGCTCCCAGGTCGGTGGTGCCGGCGAGTCCGTCCGTACGGGGCAGGGCCGCCTGGGCGAAGAGCTTGCCGTCGGTGAGGACGCGGCCGGGCTCGTCGGGGGACAGGGTCTCGGAGAGCCTGCGGTCGATGCTGGACTCGCTCGGGTCGTTCAGCCGCAGTTCGAGGCGGGTGCCGAAGGTCGACTGGGTGGCTATGCGTACGTCGTTCCAGCGGAGCATGCCCGCGACGACGTGGATCCCGTAGCCGCCGCCGCGCTTGAGGATGTCGGTGACCGCGTCGTCGAGGTCGTCGAAGTCGTCGCGCAGCGCGCCGAACCCGTCGACGACGAGCACGATCTCGGCCGACGCGAGCTGAGGCAGCCCGCCTGCCGCGTGCAGGGTGCGCAGCTGCTCGACGGAGTCGATGGCGTACTCGCGGAAGAGGTCCTCGCGGGTGGCGAGCATGTTCCGCACCTCCTCGACCGTGCGGCCCGCGCGCTCGCGGTCGGCCCGGCCGGCGATGCCGCCGACGTGGGGCAGGCCGGACAGGGCCTGGAGCCCGCCGCCGACCAGGTCGAGGCCGTAGACGCCGACCTCCCGCGGGGTGTGGGTGAGCGCGAGGGACAGGACCAGCGTGCGCAGGAGGGTCGTCTTGCCGGACTGCGGGCCGCCGATGAAGGCGGCGTGGCCGCCCGCCACGGTGAGGTCCAGGAACCACTGGCCCTGCCACTGCTTCGTCGGGTCGTCGAGCAGACCGAGCGGCACCTGGAGCGGGCCCCGTCGCTTGGCGAGCTGCATCCCGCGCGGGCCGGCTTCCAGCGGACCGGCGGCGCCGTCCAGGGTGAGGGCGGTGGGCAGCGGCGGCAGCCAGATGCTCCGTACGGGCCCGGCAGCGCCCTCCAGCTGCGCGACCACGACGCCCAGCTCGGTCGGCCCGGTCTCGCGGCGGCGGGACGCCGGTTCCCTCGGGCCCGACTCGTCCGGCCCGGCAAGGGTGTTGAAGGCCTCGTACTCCAGGGCGAGGGGACCGCTCTCCGTCTCGTCCGCGCGCTGCACGGGGCCCCGGTAGCCGCCGGAGACGTAGCTGGCCTTGAAACGCTCGTAATGACTGGTGTCGACCTTGAGGTAGCCGAAGCCCGGCAGCGGCGGCAGGTGGAACGCGTCCGTGGTGTCCAGGACCGTGCGCGACTCGTCGGCGGAGAAGGTACGCAGACCGAGCCGGTACGAGAGATAGGTGTCCAGGCCCTTGAGCCTGCCGCCCTCGATGCGTTGGCTGGACAGCAGCAGGTGCACCCCGATGGAGCGGCCGATACGGCCGATGGACAGGAACAGGTCGATGAAGTCGGGCTTGGCGGTGAGGAGTTCACCGAACTCGTCGATGACGACGAACAGGTGCGGAAGCGGGTCGAGGTCGGGCCGCCTGTCGGCGCGCAGCGCGGCGTAGTCGCCGATGTCGGCGATGTCGCCCGCGTCCTTGAGCGCCTGCTGGCGGCGCTTCACCTCACCGGCGAGGGAGGCGTGGACGCGCTCGACGAGGCCCGCCTGGTTCTCCAGGTTGGTGATGACCCCGGCGACGTGGGGCAGCTTCGCGAACGGGGCGAAGGTCGCACCGCCCTTGTAGTCGACGAGTACCAGCGCGAGGTCCTCGGGCGGGTGCGTGGTCACCAGGGCGAGGACGAGGGAACGCAGCAGCTCGGACTTTCCCGAACCGGTGGCGCCGACACACAGGCCGTGCGGGCCCATGCCGAGCTCCGAGGACTCCTTCAGGTCGAGCAGCACCGGTTCGTGCGTGTCGCTGATGCCGATGGGCACGCGCAGGAAGGCGCGTTCGCCGCGCGGGGCCCACAACCGCGACAGGTCCAGGTGTGCCACGTCGTCGATCCCGAGCAGGCCGGCGAAGTCGACGGGGCCCGACAGCGGGGCGTCCACCAGCGACTCGGCGGACAGCCTCAGCGGCGCCAGCATCCGGGCCAGGCCCTCGGCGAAGGGGCCGCCGACCTCGTCGACGGTGCCGTGGGCGCTGACGGGTTCGGGCTCGCGCAGATCCTCGACGATCACCTGGGCGCCCTCGACGGTGACGCGGATACCGACGTGTCCCGGCTCCTGGACGCGCTGTTCGAGCAGGTGCAGGACGGTGACGCCCATGTCACGCAGGCCTACCGCGTCGTCGGGGCGCGGCAGGTCGACGGCGTCCTCGCCGTGCCCGTCGGTGACGACGAGGAGCCGGGAGTTCATGGCCAGGGCGTCGCGCCCGGCCAGGCCCCGGCGCACCTCGGCCGCGTAGGAGGCGCGGCGGCGCAGGTCGGGGCCGAGCTGCCGGGCGAGCTGGGGGGCCGACGGGGCGATGCGCCGGGCGGCGACCGGGCCGTCGAGCTGCTCGACGTCCAGGAGGTGGGGCAGCCACTTCGCCCACTCCCAGTCGGCGATCCGGTCACCCGGCACGGCGAGTGCCATGGCCACGTCGTCGGGGGCGTGCGTCGCGGCGGTCTGGACGAGCAGGGCGCGGGCCACCCGCAGACAGTCCTCGCGCGGGCCGATCACGCTGATGTTCCCCACCCGGTCCAACGGCACGGTGAGGGGCAGCTCGGTCCCCGTACGGAAGCGTCTCATCAGCGCCGACGCCTCGTTGAGCATGAAGAGGTCCGGCGGGGTGAGGACGGAGGAGCCCTGGTCGGCGATGCTCAGGTCGCGGACGGGCATCTCACCGGTGCCGACCCGCACACGCAGGAAGTCCGTGTCGACACGGCGGCGTTCCCACAGGCGCGCGGGGTCGCGCACGATGTCGTACAGGGCGTGCGGCGGCGGATTGAGTACGTCGGCACGCTCCCGGCGCGCGCGCTCCTCCGCGGAGAGTTCCTCGCGCAGGTCCTCGACGTAGGCGAGGTAGGCCTCCCGCTGGGTGCGGCGGGTGCGCTGGGCCTTGCCGCGCTGGGAGAAGAGGAGCGCGACGGAGCCGATGACGGTCACGACCAGGATGATCGCGCCCAGCGCGGCGAACTGGCTGTTGCGTACGACGGTCATCATCACGACGGACGACATGACCCCGGCGACGGGAAGCAGCGACATCGCGATGTTGCCCGCCTTCCCCTCGGGGAGGTTGGGCGGGGCCTCGATGGTGCGTGCCGGTGTGGCGGCCGGCGGCCGGGTGGTCCGGGCCGGGCGGTGTATCAGTCGGGTGCTCATGGGCGTCCGTCACTCACGGTCGGGCTCGGCATGGGGTCAGCGACGCTTCTGCGACAGCTGGAGGACGTCCGCGGCGAGCCGGGTGACGGCCTGACGCGTCGCGTGCGCGAGCAGTTCCGTACGGATGGCTCCGCCGGCGGCCAGGTGGCGGTCGAACGGGAGGACCTGGACGCTCGCCCCGGTGGACGCGAGCTTCTGCGCGGCCTTGTCGAGATCGATCCCCCCGCGGGGCGCCTGTTGGGTGAGCACGACGACCGTGCCCTCGATCACGTGGCGCGGCAGCGCCTGGATCCACTCCAGGACGTTGTGGGTGCTCGTGACGCCTTCCAGCGTGGCCGGCGCGGTCAGTACACGGGCCTGGGACGCGGAGAGCGCGACCCGGGCGACCTCGGCGGGCAGGGTCTCGCAGTCGACGACCGTCACGCCGAAGTAGCGGCGCAGGGAGACCATCACCTGCTCGTACGCCCTGGTGTCCAGCATCGCGCCGATCCGGCCCTGACTGCCGGGCAGCAGCCAGGCGTTGCCGGGGAGCTGGACGAGATAGCCGGTGACATCGAGCAGGGACATCTGGGGTTCGACGATGTCCGCCATGTCACCGGTGGTCCAGCGCAGCGACTGGACGCCGAGCCGCAGGGGCAGCGATCCGAGTGCCGGATCCGCCTCGACGAGCAGGACCGGGTCCTGCCTGTAGTGCGCGTACGTGGTGCCGAGCAGCGCGGCGACGGTCGACTTGCCGGCGCCGCCCCTGATCGACGTGACGGCGATCTGCCGGCCGGTCGTCACGGGCTGCTGAAGGCGCTCTGCGGTGCGGGTGAGCTCGGCGACCTCGCGCGCCGCCGACGAGGAAACGATTCGTCGCAAACCGCGCACGGCCCGGGACGCGAAGGGCTCGCCGTGACGGGGCTTGCGCACCGCTCCGGCCAGGCCGTCGTCCACCACGGGCCGGGAGTCGGGGGCGGTACGCGGGGGCCTGCTGCCGGGGGTGTGCGAGGCGGCGGGTGTCTGCTCCCGGCCCTGCTGAGCTGCGGGCGCGGGAACCGCACGGGCGGCGTCCGGCAGCGGGGCCCCGGGCGGTACCGGGCCGGGCCCCGAAGCGGGGGCACCGGTGACCTGCGCCGGTCCGGTGCCACCCCGCCCGGCGGGTGCGGCAGCGCCCCTCAGGTCGCGCAGCACATCGCCCTGCCAGTCGTCCGTGTTCGGCATGTCTGCCTTTCCCCTCCACCGCGGCGCCCCGGCGGAGCGCCCGCGCGTCGACCCATAACTTGTTGAACAGCCGTCCGGCACTCAGAACTTGTCGAGCAGCTGGCCGAACACGCCGAACACACCCACGGCGAGCGGGAAGAGCGCCACCATGCCGATGGATTCGACCAGATCCGCCGTGCGGCGCAGCCGGACCCGCACGTGCTCCGGCGGCTCCACCGCCAGCACCAGCAGCGGCAGCAGCGCTGCCGCACCGAGCACGGCGATCGCCCCCGCGCCCCCGGCATGCTGCATCCACAGCATCATCAGGCGTACCAGGAGGACCCCGGCGGCGGCCACGAGCGCCACCACCTCCACCACCAGCGGGAACGCGCGGGCCCTCGACAGGAGCACCACGGCGACGACGGAGGCCAGCGCCACCGTCCACACGGTCGGCCGCCCGGCCGAGGCGAGCAGCCAGCCCGCCGCAACCGCCGAGACCGCCACGACCAGGGTCGCGAGGGCCAGTCCCCGGTGCGTGGCCGCGAGGGCGTTGCCCACCTCGTGACGGCTGACGGAGACGCCTCCGGAGCGGCGGTCGTCGAGCGCGGTGAGTCCGGACGCCATCAGGGCGATCCTCGGCAGCAGACCGAGCAGCACCACCGAGAAGACCGCCATGGCGGCTCCGAGCCGGGCCGGGTCCTGCTGGACGGCGGCGACACACTCCCAGACCACGGTGACCGAGGCGGTCGCCGCGGCGCCGATCAGTCCGCCGCGGCCGAGCGGCGAGAAGTGTCCGAGCAGCACCAGGGTCAGCGCCAGCGCGCCCGCGACGGCGGCCAGACGCACGGTCCCCGCCCAGTCGTACGCGTCGGCCGCCGTCCACGCGGTGAGCACACCGAGGCCGCCGGAGACGGACAGCAGTGCGGTCGCGAGCCCACGGTTGCCCTGCTTGGCCCTGGCGGCGAGCGCACCGGACGCCAGGAGGACGAACGTGACCAGGGCGAGGGTGCCCGCGAGAGCGCCGAGCGAGAACTCCCGGCGGGCGAGCACCGCGGCGACCACCGCGAAGACCATGGTGGCCACGCCCGCACTGGCCCGCCGCGCGACAGGACGCCAGCGCCAGGCCCGCAGGTCGAGGTCGTCGGCCACCTGGTCCGTGACGTCGTGCACCACGGGGGCGGGCGGCGCGGAGTGGGACCTGACGAGCCGGAGCACGGCGCCGTCGGATATCCCGGCCGATGCCAGAGTGCTGTCGTGCGGCAGTGCCGAACCGTCGGACGTCAGCAACTGCCGGGTCAACGGGCGCGATGCGACCCGATCGTCCAGCAACTGGAGAATGTCCGGGAGCAATTGCCCGATCGGCGTATCGGAGGGCAGGACTATGTCGGCCCGACGCCGCTCGCCGACCAGGGTCACCCGGCTCAGTTCCGTCCGGGATGTCATTGCTGTGCTCGCCACTTACGGCAACCTATCATCGCGATGTCAGGAGATTTCGGGCCAACTGCGCATAGCCGTACGGTCGGCCTTGAGTCATTCCGGGAGAGGGCTCGCCACAGGCACGGAAAACCAGACGCCCATTTCCGGCCCGAATGCGGAATCCGCCTCGGTCAGGGCTGTTTCGTCGGTTTCGTTGCGGGCTGCCCGTACTCCTGGGCCTGACGCTGCTGCTTGTCCTGCTCCGCCTGCTGTTTCTCCAGCGTGTGCTGGAGAAAGGACCACCCCACACACCCCGCGCACAGGACGGCCGCGACGGCGATCCCCGCGAATGCCTTACCGAGCCGTTCGTCCGCCGTACGCCGGGCCCGCTGCGCGCCGAACAGGAGCGCGTCCCGCATCCGCCGACGGCGCACTCCCACCGATTCCAGCAGTTGGCTGTCGTAATCCCGTGCCATTCCGCTTCCACCCCCGTTGCTTTGCCTCTGCAACATAAGGCATCGGTTCGGGGCAGTACACCTCAGGGGCGTGCCGTCCCGGACACCTGAGACCCCGTCACGCGCGGGCCGGGCCGTCGTCAGCGCAGCGCGACCCACAACTCCGTGCGTACGTCCATGTCGTCCAGGTCCGCGTCCAGCAGCGCCGCGCACCGGGCGACGCGCTGGCGGACCGTGTTGCGGTGGATCTTCAGGGCGACCGCCGTCCGGTCCCAGCTGCCGTGCAGGCTCAGCCAGCAGCGCAGGGTCTCGGCCAGGGGTTCGGTGAGCGGGGCCAGCAGGGTGCGGGCGTGGGCGTCGGCCAGGTCGGCGGGGATCAGCGCGGCCAGGCCGCCGGTGCCCGCGCGGTGCGTGGCCAGCGGGGCGCGGGTCGCCTCCGCGCGGCCCAGGGCGCGGGCCGCCTCCGTGTCGGCTGCCGGCAGGGCCGTGACGGGGCACGGGGCGGAGGCGCCGAGGGCCCAGCCCTGCTGCGCCGTCGCCTCACGGGGGCCGGCGAGCAGGACCCGTACGGTTTCGCGGCCCGCGTCGACCAGGGGGGAGCCCAGCGAGGCGCCGAGGGCTCCGGCGGTGAGCGGGTCCGGGGCCCTGCCGTCCGTACGGCGGGCATGGACCACCGTCCAGGGAGCCCCGTCGTCGGCCAGGAGCGGGGCCACCTCCTGCGGGGAGGCCCCCAGCAGCATCCGTACGAGCGCCGCCGAGCGGGCCGCCGCGTCCGCGCCCTGGTGCGGGGCGGTCAGCAGGGCGAGCAGGACGGCGGCGATCCCGGCGACGGTGTGGTCGCCGGGGTCACGGCGGCGGGTCGCCAGGGCCAGGGTCAGCCCCTGACCGCCGCCGAGTGCGTAGGCGGCCAACTGCGTGCCGTCCCGGGTGTCGGTCGCGGAGGTGGGGGAGGCGGGAGAGGGGGGAGGGGCGGAGGAGGCCGCGGAAGCGGGGGAGGCGGTCCGGCGGCCGGGGGAGACCACCCGGGACAGCTGGGTCAGGGCGGCCCGTTCGTCCGGAGGGGACTCGCCCGCCGCGTGCAGCTCCTCGCCCCGCGCCGTGAGCAGCACCGCCCGGCCCTCCAGCTGTACGGCCAGCTGGTGCAGCACCGCGGGCACCGGGTCGGGGCGGGCGGCCGCGGCCGCGAGGGCCTGCTGGGCGCGGGTCACCCGGCGCAGCTCGCGGTGGCGGGCCTCCGCCATCAGCCGCCACACCGCGCGCGCGATCGCCGTGAAAGGGGTCTCGGGGGGCACTTCCAACAGCGGCAGCCCGTGCCGGTCGCACGCCTCCACCAGCTCCGCGGGCACCGTGTCGTGCACCGGGGCCACCCCGAAACCGAGCGCCGCCGCGCCCGCCTCCACCAGCCGTGCCACATACGTGTCCGCGTCCGTGAGCAGCACCCCGGCGCTCAGCAGCAGCTCACCGCCGAGCAGATACGGATACGGGTCGGCCATCTCGGAGGTGTGCACCCACAGCAGCTCCGCCCGGTCCGGTCCGGCGATCCTGCGCAGCCCCAGCTCCTTCCGGGCCAGCAGCTCGGCCAGCGGGATCGGAGGCGTCGGCGGAGCCGTGGGGGGCCGGTGTCCGGCGGGGGAGTCCGGCATGGAGGTTCCATCCGTTCGGTGGGTCGAGAATGGATGAAACGTACACTTCAGCGTCGGCTTCCGGCCACCTACCGTCTTCACCACGCACGACCTGTGCGACGGGACGAGACGGAGGAAGCCCATGGCTGTCGACCCTCGCTCGCGGTGTACGTGATCGTCTCGCAGGCGACGAGGCCGACGGACACCGCGGTGCTCGCCGCCTGGCGCGAACGGCTGGCGGGGCGGGGCCCGGAGACCGAGCCCGCGGCCGTCCCGGAGCCGGCCACCACCTGACCCCTCCTGGCCGGACCCGTCGCGGCGGGCCCCGCACCCCGCCGCACCCCCGCACACTGGATACCGTACGAAAACCGAAGGAAAGGCACTCCGCCCCATGAGCAGCAACGAATCGCCGCGCGGCCCCGTCGACTCCTCCCGCGTCCCGCGGTACGCCGGCCCCGCGACGTTCGCCCGGCTGCCCCGGCTCGACGAGGTCGGCTCCGCCGACGTCGCCGTCGTCGGCGTGCCCTTCGACAGCGGCGTCTCCTACCGCCCCGGCGCCCGCTTCGGCGGCAACGCCATCCGCGAGGCCTCCCGCCTCCTGCGCCCCTACAACCCGGCACAGGACGCCTCCCCCTTCGCCCTCGCCCAGGTGGCCGACGCCGGGGACATCACCGCGAACCCGTTCGACATCAACGAGGCCGTCGACGCGGTCGAGGCCGCCGCCGACGACCTGCTCTCCACCGGCGCCCGACTGATGACGCTCGGCGGCGACCACACCATCGCGCTGCCCCTGCTGCGGTCCGTCGCCAAGAAGCACGGCCCCGTCGCCCTGCTCCACTTCGACGCCCACCTGGACACCTGGGACACCTACTTCGGCGCCGAGTACACCCACGGCACCCCGTTCCGCCGGGCCGTCGAGGAGGGCATCCTCGACACCGAGGCGCTCTCCCACGTCGGCACGCGCGGCCCGCTGTACGGCAAGCAGGACCTCACCGACGACGCCAGGATGGGCTTCGGCATCGTCACCTCCGCCGACGTCATGCGCCGCGGCGTCGACGAGATCGCCGACCAGCTGCGACAGCGCATCGGCGACCGGCCGCTCTACATCTCCATCGACATCGACGTCCTGGATCCGGCACACGCCCCCGGCACCGGCACCCCCGAGGCCGGCGGCCTCACCTCGCGCGAGCTCCTGGAGATCCTGCGCGGCCTCTCCTCCTGCCACCTGGTCTCCGCCGACCTGGTCGAGGTGGCCCCCGCGTACGATCACGCGGAGATCACCTCCGTCGCCGCCTCCCACACGGCGTACGAGCTGACGACGATCATGGCCCGCCAGATCGCGGCGGCGAAGGGAGCGCGGGGCAAGTGAGCCACGACCACGACGACCGGCCGCAGCTCACCCCCGCACAGGCCGGGGCGGCCCTGAACCCCCCGCCCGGACGCAACGGCGGCGACCTCGTGATCGAGACCCTCCAGGGCCTCGGCGCCACGACCGTCTTCGGACTGCCGGGCCAGCACGCGCTCGGCATGTTCGACGCGCTGCGCCGCTCCTGTCTCACCTACGTCGGCCTGCGCGTCGAGAACAACGCGGGCTTCGCCGCCGACGCCTACGGCCGCATCACCGGCGAGGTCGCCCCGCTGCTCCTCTCCACCGGACCCGGCGCACTGACCTCGCTGGCCGCGCTCCAGGAGGCGGCTGCGGCGTCCGCGCCCGTACTCGCCGTCTCCAGCCAGATCCCGACCGCCGGACTCGGCGGCCGGCGCCACGGCTACCTGCACGAACTCCGCGACCAGCAGGCCTCGTTCCGCGACGTCGTGAAGTCCGTGCACACCGTGCGCACGCCCTCGCAGATCCCGTCCGCGATCGCCGCCGCCTGGGAGTCCGCGCTCACCGCCCCGCACGGTCCTGTCTGGGTGGAGATCCCGCAGGACGTGCTGCTCGCCGAGACGGTCCTGCCGGTCGTCAGCGCCCTCGACGCCACCCCGCGCGAGGTGTACCCGCGCCCGGAGCTCACGCTCGTCGCGGCCCACCTGCTGTCGCACGCCCGACGGCCCGCGATCATCGCGGGCGGCGGCGTCGTACGGTCCGACGCGACCGGCAAGCTGCGGGCCCTCGCCGAGAAGATCAACGCCCCCGTCGTCACCACCTTCGGCGGGAAGGGCGCCTTCCCCTGGGACCACCCGCTCTCGCTCCGCTCCTGGCTGGAGGACCGGCACACCACGGACTTCCTGGAGGACGCGGACGTGCTGCTGGTCGTCGGCTCCGGGCTCGGCGAACTCTCCTCGAACTACCACACGTTCGCCCCGCGCGGCCGGCTCGTCCAGATCGAGGCCGACGCCGGGAAGCTGGAGTCCAACCACCCCGCGCTCGGCATCCACTCCGACGCCCGCGAGGCCCTCTCCGACCTCCTGGACACGGTGGAGGCCCGCCCGGACGCCACCGCCGCCGAGCGCGTCCGGACGCTGCTGCACGCCGTCCACGACCGGATCGCCGCCCAGGACCTCGCCCTGGAACAGCAGGTGCTCGCGTCCGTCCGCGAGGCGCTGCCCGACACCGCGCCCAGCTTCTGGGACATGACGATCCTCGCCTACTGGGCCTGGTCCGCCTTCGACGCCCGCCACCCCAACACGATGCATTCGGCCCAGGGCGCGGGCGGCCTCGGCTACGCCTTCCCGGCCGCGCTCGGCGCCGCTGTCGCCGACCCCACGAAGCCCGTCCTCGCGGTCTCCGGGGACGGCGGCGCGATGTACTCGATCGCCGAGCTCGCCACCGCCCGGCAGTACGACCTGCCCGTCACCTGGCTGATCGTCGACGACGGCGGCTACGGCATCCTGCGCGAGTACATGACGGGCGCCTTCGGCGAGGCCACGGCGACGGAACTCTCGCGCCCGGACTTCGTGGCCCTGGCCGAGTCCTTCGGCGTACCCGCGCTCCGCACGACACCGGAATCCCTGGCCGCCGACCTGGGCAAGGCCCTGGCGGATCCGGGGCCGTCGGTGGTGGTGCTTCCCGCGCTGCTGAAGATGTTCGAGCCGACGCACCTGTAGCCGACAGGGAGGCTCAGACGGTGGCTGCCTGTTTCGCGCCCGTATCCGTCGCCCCGGCGGCTGCGGGCGCGGGGTCGGCCCGGTCGTCGCCTGACGCCGCGATCGCGGTGTACGCCACCCGGAAGCCGCCTCCGTCGGCCTCCAGGCTGAACGCCGCGTCCATCGCCCGTGCGAGGCGGGCCGGCAGGGCCACTGTGGGCGCAGTGCCGCCGAGCCCCGCCTCCGACCATGGGCCGAGAATTGTTGCGGCGGGATGAAATCCGCAGCTGGGCGCGTTGGTCACGTGCGGTAGGTCAGACGCATGCGGCGGGGCGAACGGGAGGCACGGGGTGGCGGTCGCGAAGGACCAGGGCGCGGAACAGGGCACGGAGCACCCGGACACGGAGCCACGGGCGGTGCTGCCGCAGGGCTGGGGACGGCGGCTGACCGGGTACGCCTGGCGCTACCGGCGCAACGTCCTGCTGGCCCTGGGCTCGTCCCTCGCCGGTATGGCCGTGATGGCCCTCGTGCCCCTCATCACCAAGGTGATCATCGACGACGTCGTCGTCGACCACACCCGCTCCCTCGGCCTCTGGACCGGCCTGCTCATCGGCGCGGCCGTCCTCGTCTACATCGCCACGTACATCCGCCGCTACTACGGCGGCCGGCTCGCCCTCGACGTCCAGCACGACCTGCGGACCGACATCTACACGACCCTCACCGGGCTGGACGGGAAGCGGCAGGACGAGCTGTCCACCGGGCAGGTCGTCGGGCGTGCCACCAGCGACCTGCAGCTGATCCAGGGGCTCCTCTTCATGCTCCCGATGACCATCGGGAACGTCCTGCTCTTCCTCATCTCCCTGGTGATCATGGCGTGGCTGTCGCTGCCCCTGACCCTCGTCGCCCTCGCCGTCGCCCCCGCCCTCTGGTTCATCGCCCGCCGCTCCCGCACCCGCCTCTTCCCCGCCACCTGGTACGCCCAGAGCCAGGCCGCCGCCGTCGCCGGAGTGGTCGACGGGGCCGTCTCCGGGGTACGCGTCGTCAAGGGGTTCGGGCAGGAGGAGCAGGAGACCGGCAAGCTCCGCGAGGTCGGCCGCAAGCTCTTCGCGGGCCGGTTGCGCACCATCCGGCTGAACTCCCGCTACACCCCCGCCCTGCAGTCCGTACCGGCCCTCGGCCAGGTCGCGATGCTGGCGCTGGGCGGCTGGCTCGCCACCCGTGGCGAGATCACCCTCGGTACGTTCGTCGCGTTCTCCACCTATCTCGCCCAGCTCGTCGGCCCCGTCCGGATGCTCGCCCTGGTCCTCACCGTCGGCCAGCAGGCCCGGGCCGGGGTGGAGCGCGTCCTGGAACTGATCGACACCGAGCCGACCATGCGGGACGGCACGAAGGTGCTCCCCGCCGACGCCCCGGTGAGCGTCGAGTTCGACGACGTCCGCTTCGGCTACGACCCGGACCGCCCCGTACTCGACGGGTTCTCCCTCACGATCGAGCCCGGCGAGACCGTCGCCGTCGTCGGCGCCTCCGGGAGCGGCAAGTCCACCGTCTCGCTCCTGCTGCCCCGCTTCTACGACGTGACGCACGGCGCCGTCCTGGTCGGCGGCCACGACGTCCGTGAACTGACCCAGGACTCGCTCCGGGCCGCCGTCGGACTTGTCCCGGAGGACAGCTTCCTCTTCTCCGAGTCGGTCGGCGCCAACATCGCGTACGGGGTCCCCGACGCCACCCGGGAACAGATCGAGCGGGCCGCGCGTACCGTCCAGGCCCACGGATTCATCTCCGAGCTGCCCGACGGCTACGACACCAAGGTCGGCGAGCACGGTCTCACCCTCTCCGGTGGCCAGCGCCAGCGCGTCGCGCTGGCCCGCGCCATCCTCACCGACCCCCGGCTGCTCCTCCTGGACGACGCCACCTCCGCCGTCGACGCCCGGGTGGAACACGAGATCCACGAGGCCCTGGCGCAGGTCATGGCCGGCCGCACCACCCTGCTGATAGCGCACCGCCGCTCCACCCTCGGCCTCGCCGACCGCATCGCCGTCCTCGACCGGGGACGCCTCGCGGACATCGGCACGCACGCGGAGCTGGAGGAGCGCTCCGCGCTCTACCGGCGGCTGCTCACCGACCCGGACGAGCTGGGCGGCACCTCACCCGGCCACCGGCCGGTCACGACCGGGGCGCCCGAGGACGACGACCGTGCGCTCCAGGAGGAGCTGGACGCCGAGTTCGACGCCGAGCGTGGCATCACCCCCGAGCTGTGGATCCGCAAGGAGGAGCCGCGCGACGCCGCGGCGGCCGGGATGCCCGCCACCCCCGAGCTGCTCGCCCAGGTCGACGCGCTGCCGCCCGCCACCGACACCCCCGGTATCGACGAGGCGAGCGCCGTCCGGCCGGAGGAGTCCTACGGCCTGCGCAGGCTGCTGCGCGGCTTCGGGCTGCCGCTGCTGGCGAGCCTCGGTCTGGTCGCCGTGGACGCGGGCATGGGCCTGCTCCTGCCCGTGCTGATCCGGCACGGCATCGACGAAGGCGTCACGCAGATGGCGCTCGGCGCCGTCTGGGCGGCGGCGGGACTCGGTCTGCTGGCCGTCCTGGTCCAGTGGGCGGCGCAGATCGGGGAGACCCGGATGACGGGCCGCACCGGTGAACGCGTCCTGTACTCCCTGCGCCTCAAGATCTTCGCGCAGCTCCAGCGGCTCGGCCTCGACTACTACGAGCGCGAGCTGACCGGCCGGATCATGACCCGGATGACGACGGACGTCGACGCGCTGTCCACGTTCCTGCAGACGGGCCTGGTCACCGCCTTCGTCTCGGTCGTCACCTTCTTCGGCATCACGGTCGTGCTCCTCGTCCTCGACGTCCAGCTGGCCCTGGTCGTCTTCGCGACCCTTCCGGTGCTGGTCGTCGGCACGTTCTTCTTCCGTCGCAAGAGCGTCGCGGCGTACGAGCTCGCCCGTGAACGCATCAGCGTCGTCAACGGCGATCTCCAGGAGTCCGTCGCCGGGCTGCGGATCGTGCAGGCGTTCCGGCGCGAGCACGACGGCGCCGAGCGGTTCGCGGCGCGCAGCGACCACTACCGCCGGGCCAGGGTGCGCGGGCAGTGGCTGATCTCCGTCTACTTCCCGTTCGTGCAGCTGCTGGCCTCGGTCGCGGCGGCCGCCGTGCTGATCGTCGGCGCCGGCCGGATCGACAACGGCACACTGACGACGGGTGCGCTGGTCGCCTACCTGCTCTACATCGACCTGTTCTTCGCACCCGTGCAGCAGTTGTCGCAGGTCTTCGACAGCTACCAGCAGGCCACCGTCTCGCTCGGCCGGATCCAGGAACTCCTGCGGGAGCCGACGTCCACCGCCGACCACGACCGGCCGAAGGACGTGACGTCGCTGCGGGGCGACATCGCCTTCGAGGACGTGTCGTTCGCGTACGGATCGCTCGACGACGCGACCGTGAAGGAGGAGGCCCTCACCGGCATCGACCTGCGGATCCCGGCCGGTCAGACGGTCGCGTTCGTCGGTGAGACGGGTGCGGGCAAGTCGACGCTGGTCAAGCTCGTCGCCCGGTTCTACGACCCGACGGGCGGGCGGGTCACGGTGGACGGCGCCGATCTGCGGACCCTCGACATGACCGCCTTCCGGCACCGGCTCGGCGTCGTGCCCCAGGAGTCCTACCTCTTCGCCGGCACGGTCCGCGACGCCATCGCCTACGGCCGGCCGGAGGCCACCGACGCGCAGGTGGAGGCGGCGGCCCGCGCGGTCGGCGCGCACGACATGATCGCCACCCTGGAGGACGGCTATCTGCACGAGGTCGCCGAGCGCGGCCGCAACCTCTCGGCCGGCCAGCGCCAGTTGGTCGCCCTCGCCCGCGCCGAGCTCGTCGACCCCGACATCCTGCTGCTCGACGAGGCGACCGCCTCCCTGGACCTCGCCAGCGAGGCCCTGGTCAACCAGGCGACGGACCGGCTCACCGGCCGCCGCACCACGCTGGTCGTCGCCCACCGGCTGACGACGGCGGCCCGTGCGGACCGGGTCGTGGTCATGGCCGACGGCAGGGTCGCCGAGGACGGCACGCATGACGAACTCCTCGCCAGGGAGGGCACGTACGCCCGGCTGTGGCGCACCTTCATAGGGGAGGACATAGGCGAGGACGCCCCGGCGGGCGTCTGACCCCCACCGGGGCGCGGAGCGGTCGGCGGGAGGGCCGGCCGCTACGGGAACCTTTCCGTCCGCTCCGTGCGTCGTACGCACAGGCATACGTATGTGCGTACGGAGGCCGAACGGTCGAGGGAACAGGTGGGGTGGCCAGGATGGTGAGACCGCTGGGGTCGTCGAGGCCGAGGAGAGGGCCCGTCGCCAGACGGCTGGGGGCCGGGCTGCTCGTCCTCCCGCTGCTCGGGGCGGCCGGTCTGGTCCAGGCCACATCCGGGGCGGCTCCGGCGCACGCCGCGTCGGCCTGTTCCGGACGGCTGGTCAAGAAGGTGGCGTTCTCCACCGGTTCGCTGCGCGTGTACGAGAGCCGCGCCTACGCGTGCGCCGTCACCGTCGCCAAGAAGCCGGGCAAGCGCCGCGCGATGCGGGTCTCGCTGCAGCCGCGCGGCGGCCGGGCGGCCGTCGACAGCGGCAACTTCACCAAGCTGGCCGGGCCGGTCACGGTCCACGCGCTGAACCGCTGCGTCCGCGCGTCCGGTTCCGTCTCCGGGGTGTCGGCGTCCACCGGGTGGATCCTGTGCTGAGATCCAACCGGGTCTGGCGTGAGCGGTGTCACCCCCGCTAGGTTCACGGCGACTGTCGTGAATCAAGGGGAGGGTGCATGCGCAAGGCGCTCAGAGGGGTTCTGTCGCTCGCGGTGCTCATAGGCACGGTGAGTGCGACGGGAGCCTCGGCCGGTGCGGCCACAGCCGCGGAACCGACCGCCAAGCAGAGCAGCGGCTTCACCAGCAGCAGCAGCGAGAGCAGCAGCGAGGACATCAAGGACCGCGTCCTGGCCATCCCGGGAATGAGTCTGATCCAGGAGAAGCCGTACCCCGGTTACCGCTTCTTCGTCCTCGAGTACACCCAGCCGATCGACCACGAGCGGCCGTCCAAGGGCACCTTCCAGCAGCGGATCACCCTGCTGCACAAGGACACGACCCGCCCGACGGTCTTCTTCACCAGCGGCTACCACGTCTCGACCAATCCCAGCCGCAGCGAGCCGACGCAGATCATCGACGGCAACCAGGTCTCCCTGGAGTACCGCTTCTTCACGCCGTCCCGTCCGGAGCCCGCCGACTGGTCGAAGCTCGACATCTGGCAGGCCGCCAGCGACCAGCACCGGGTGTTCAAGGCGCTGAAGAGGATCTACTCCGAGAACTGGCTGACCACCGGCGGCTCCAAGGGCGGTATGACCGCCACCTACTTCGAGCGCTTCTACCCGAAGGACATGGACGGCGTCGTCGCGTATGTCGCGCCCAACGACGTGGTCAACAAGGAGGACTCGGCGTACGACCGGTTCTTCGCCGAGGTCGGCACCGAGGAGTGCCGGGACCGGCTGGCCGGCGTCCAGCGCGAGGCACTCGTCCGCCGTGAGCCGCTGGAGAAGAAGTACGAGGCGTACGCCGCCGGGAACGGCTACACCTTCGAGACCGTCGGCTCGCTCGACAAGGCGTACGAAGCCGTCGTCATGGACTACGTCTGGGCGTTCTGGCAGTACAGCACGGTCGCCGACTGCGAGGCCCTGCCCGCGGACGCGCCCCACGCCACCGACGAGGAGATCTGGGACTCGGTCGACGGGATCTCCGGCTTCTCCGCCTACGCGGACCAGGGCCTGGAGGCGTACACGCCGTACTACTACCAGGCGGGCACCCAGCTCGGCTCGCCCGACATCGCCCAGCCCTGGCTGGGCGACCTGAGCCGCTACGGCTACCAACCGCCGCGCTCCTTCGTGCCCCGCTCCATCCCGATGAGGTTCCAGCCGTCGGCCATGCGGGACGTGGACAGCTGGGTCAGGAACAACGCCCGGCGGATGATGTACGTCTACGGGCAGAACGACCCGTGGGGTGCCGAGCCCTTCCGCCTCGGCAAGGGCGCCCGTGACAGCTACGTCTACACGGTTCCGGGCGGCAACCACGGCTCCAAGGTCGCCGGCCTCGTCACCGACGAGAAGGCCGAGGCCACCGCGGCCATCCTGCGCTGGGCCGGTGTGGCCCCGGCGGCCGTCGAGGCCGACCCCGCCAAGGCGAAGCCGCTCGCGAAGTTCGACGCGCGCCTCGACAAGCGCGACGCGGAGCTGGAGCGCGACGGGGGCACGCTGAGGCCGTAAGGCCGATCGGGCCGGTCCGGCCGTCGGGCCGCGCGCACCGGGTGGTCTCACACCCGGTGCGCGCAGCCCACCGGCCGCTCACCGCCCAACTGGACGAAGAGATCGGTCGTCTCCGGGCACAGCGCGCGCCGCGCCACCGCCGAGCGGATCTCGAACCCCGGTGGCCGCTCGCCCGATCCGTCGCAGGCGGTCTCCCTGACCTCGCCCCCGCGGGGGCCGTGGACGCAGTCCCCGACGACCGTCAGAGGGCCGCCGCCCTGCCCGGGATCCCCCGGGTGCGGGGATTCCAGGTTGCGCATGCACGCGTATGCGCGGGGCACGGCCGCCTTCCCGGGAGGTCCGCCCTCCGAGATGTGCAGCACGAAGTCCGTCGTGGGCGGACAGGCCGGGCCGTCCGACGGCGCGCCCGCGTGCCGCTCCAGCACCCGTGCCGCCGCCTTCTCGCTGCCGCACGGCACCTCGCCCACCGTCTCCCCGCGCGAACCGCAGTCCCCCGCTCCCAGGAACACCGCCCCGTGGCCCGGCGGCGGCGTACCGGCGGCCGGGCCCGGCGTACCGCCCGCGGGCTGCTGACAGGCGGTCAGGGACAGCGCCGCCACCACGGGCAGCAGCGCGCGCCACACCGCCACCGCGTGGCGCTCGTCCATGGAAGACCTCCGATACGTCTGTGAGAGACGTACACCCGGCGTGACCCGCCGGAGCGGGCACACGCCGGGTGCGCGGGGGTTCTCGCGCCTTCCGGGCCGGTACGCCTACGAGCCGGCGTACGTCGGGTACGACAGCCCGTAGCCGACCGGGTACAGCGTCTGCGTGGGTGCGTCCGCGCGCTGCACCGGCACCGGCAGCTTGCCCTCCGGGGCGGCCCGGCCGGCGATCACCCGGGCGGCCGCCCGTAGTTCGACGTCCGTCCAGGAGTACGCGGCGAGGCTCGCGGCGTAGCCGGTGCCGGCCAGCTGGGCGATGTCGTACGGGTTGCGGATCGCCACCGTGACCACCGGGACCCCGGTCGCGGCGAGGGCGCTGACCAGGGTGCGCTGGGAGCTGGTCGCCGAGACGTTGTACGTGCCCACGATCACGGCGTCCTTGCCCTGCGCGGCGGCCACCGCCTCGGCGATCTTCGCCTGGGAGGGGGCCGTGCCGGTGGGCAGGGCGGTCGCCGTGAAGCCCAGCTCGCCGAAGGCCCCGGCGAGCGTGGTGGTCGGCGGCCCGGTCGTGCCGGACGGGGAGGCCGGGTCCGCGCCGACCACGAGCAGATTCCGGTGGGACCTGCGGGACAGCGGCAGCAGCGAGCCGGTGTTGGCGAGCAGCGTGGTCGTGTGCTCGGCGATCCGGTCGGCGGCGGCCAGGTGCGCGCGGACGCCGACGGTGCGGTCCACGCCCCGGGACGTGACGTAGGGGTCGCGGAAGAGCCCCAGCTTCGCCTTCAGCCGCAGGATGCGCAGGATCGATTCCTCGATGCGGTCCACGCCGAGCTCGCCGCTCTTCACCGCCTGCAGGACGGCGTTCCAGGCCACGGACAGATTCGGCGGGTTGAGCAGCTGGTCGACACCGGCCTTCAGCGCGAGTACGGGGACGCGCTCGTCGCCGTACTTCGTACGGACGCCCTCCATGCCGAGGGAGTCGGTGACCACGACACCGTCGTAGCCGAGCTCCTCGCGCAGGATGCCGGTGAGGATCGGCCGGGACAGCGTGGCGGGGTCCTCCGAGGGGTCCAGGGCGGGGACCACGATGTGTGCCGTCATGATCGAGTCGATGCCCGCGGCGACGGCCGCCCGGAACGGCGGCGCGTCCAGCTCGGCCCACTGCTCGCGGGTGTGGTGGATGTAGGGCAGACCGGTGTGGCTGTCCGTGTTCGTGTCGCCGTGGCCGGGGAAGTGCTTGGCCGTGGCGGCGATCCCGGCGCCCTGGTAGCCCTTCACCTGGGCGGCGACCAGGCGCGCCACCGATTCGGGGTCGGAACCGAAGGACCGTACGCCGATGACCGGGTTGGCCGGGTTGACGTTGACGTCGGCGACCGGGGCGTAGTTCTGGTTGATGCCGACGGCGGCCAGCTCGGCCCCCGCGATACGGCCCGCCGCCCGCGCGTCGGAGCGCGAGCCGCCCGCGCCCAGGGCCATCGCGCCCGGGACCAGCGTGGCCGGCTCGCCGACGCGGCAGACGATGCCGTGCTCCTGGTCCGTGGAGACGAGGAGCGGCACGGGCGTCGGCCCGGCGAGCGCGGCCCGCTGGATGCCGTTGGAGAGATCCGCGATCTGGTGAGGGTCACGGGTGTTGTGCGCCCAGGCGAAGTAGATGATTCCGCCGACGTGGTACGTGGAGATCAGCTCGGCGGCGGTCCGGACCCCGATCTCGGTGAGGTTGGCGTCGATGTCCGCCTGGTCGGGCGTGGTGGCGGAGTGCCCGTACACCCGCATCACGAAGAGCTGGCCGACCTTCTCCTCCAGGCTCATCCGGGCGATGAGCCGCTTGAGGCGGCTGTCCGTGGAGGTGCCGGACGTGGCCTGGGCGGTGCCGGGAACGGTGACGACGCCGGTCGCCGCCGCGGCTGCGGTGGCTGCGGTGACGGTGAGGAGGGTGCGTCTGGAGGTGCGGTGGTGCACGTGAGCCCCTTCCGGTGCTGAAAGAAACTTCCAAGAAGGTACGGATATATGGAAAGTAACTGCCAGTCAAGAGGGCCGCCCGAGAAAGGGAGTGACACGCGGGAGGGTGGGTGGACATGCCCGGACATGGCCCGCACCCGTGCCGCACGGCGGCCCCGCCGAGCGCTCGGCACCCGCCGTCGAGACCCCGGCGCACCACCGCTGAGTGCCTCAGCATCCCCGCTGAGTGTTCAGCGTCCCTACCGGGCGCTCAGCACCCCCGCGCCGTGCTCCTGGAGCGCCGTCACCGCGGCGGTGATCGCCGGCCGTCGCGCCGCCCCGGAGCGCCACAGCGCGTACAGCCTGCGCACGGGGACGGGGTCCAGCCGCACCGCCACCACGCCCGGCGGCAGCGGCCCCCGTCCGAGCCGCGGGATCATCGCCACACCGAGCCCGGCGGCGACCAGGGCCAGCTGGGTGTGGTTCTCCTCCGCCCGGTGCCGGATGTCCGGCTCGTACCCCGCCGCCCGCAAGGTCCTCACGAGCCAGTCGTGGCACACCGTGCCCGGCGGCTGGCACACCCACCGCTCCCTCGCCAGCTCCTCGCGCCGCACGGCCCTGCGCCCCGTCAGCGGGTGCCCCTCGGGCACCAGCAGGTCGCACCGGTCGTCGCCGATCACCGCCTGCGCCACGCCCTCCGGTGCGGGCAGCGGCGCGATGTCCCAGTCGTGCGCGACCGCGAGGTCGATCACGCCCTTCGCCACCAGATCGACCGAGAGGTGCGGATCGACCTCGGTGAGCCGCGCGTCCAGGTCCGGATGGTCGCGTGCCAGCTCCGCCAGCACGCCCGGCAGCAGCCCGCGTGCCGCCGAGGCGAAGGCGCCGACCGACAGCCGTCCGGCCGGCAGCCCCCTGCGCTCCTCCAGTCCGGTCTCCGCCCGCTCCACGATCGCCAGCAACTGCTGGGCCGTGTCCGCGAGACGCAGCGCCTCCTCGGTCAGCGCGACCCCGCGTCCACGTCGTTCGAGCAGGGTCGTCCGCGTCTCGCGCTCCAGCTTGGTGATCTGCTGGGAGACCGCCGACGCGGTGTAGCCGAGTGCGCTCGCCGCACCGGCGACGGAGCCATGGACGGAGACGGCGTGCAGGGCGCGCAGCCGGGACAGATCGAGCACCGTGACCTCCGGGCGGGAAGCGTGAGGAACACTTAATCCAACCATGAAGGAATCCGCGCTGGTGCTACATGGTCCTCGCGTCCGATCCTCGGTGCATGCGTCCCCTCCACATCGCCCTGGCCGCGCTGGTCGCCGCCGTCTGGGGCGTGAACTTCGTCGTCATCGAGATCGGCCTCGACCACTTCCCGCCCCTGCTCTTCTCCGCCCTGCGCTTCCTCGCCGCCGCGCTGCCCGCCGTGTTCCTCGTCGGCCGGCCCACCGTCGCCTGGAAGTGGATCATCGGTGTGGGCCTGGTCCTCGGGGTGGCCAAATTCGGGCTGCTCTTCGTCGGCATGGACCGGGGGATGCCCGCCGGGCTCTCCTCCCTCGTCCTCCAGGTCCAGGCGGTCTTCACCGTGCTCTTCGCGGCCCTGGCACTCGGTGAACGGCCGGGCGGGGTACGGGTGCTGGGGATGGGCGTGGCACTCGCGGGCATCGCGGTCGCCGCCGTCGACGAGGGGGCGGGCGGCCCCGTCCTCGCCTTCGTCCTGGTCGTCGCCGCGGCGGCCTGCTGGGGCGTGTCCAACGTCCTCACCCGCAAGGCTGCCCCGCCCGACGCCCTCAACTTCATGGTCTGGGTGTCGACCGTCCCCGTCCTGCCCCTGCTCGGCCTGTCCCTGCTCGTCGAAGGCCCGGAACGCGGCGCCGAGGCCCTCGCGGCGCTCGACCGGACCGGCGTCGGCATCATCGTCTACGTCGCCTGGGTCACCACGGTCTTCGGCTTCGGGGCGTGGGGTTTCCTGCTCCGCCACCACCCCGCCTCGTCCGTCGCCCCGTTCACCCTGCTCGTGCCGGTCTTCGGTATGTCCTCGGCGGCGCTGTTCCTCGGCGAGGACATCAGCCCGCTGCGATGGTGCGCCGCCGCGCTGCTGGTCGGCGGGGTGGCGCTGACCTCGCTGTCCGGCGCCCGCGCCACCGTGCCGCGGACGCCCTCGCCCGCCGGGGAGCCGGCGGCGCGGGTCTGAGGCCTACTGCTTCGGCGCGCCCAGCCGCAGCAGGTGCTCCCGCCCCGCGGCCAGCAGCCCCGGCAGCTCCGGCGCGCCGGGGTACCAGCGCTTCTCGTACTCCCAGCACACCCAGCTGTCGGCGTCCAGCACGTCCAGGGCGGCCTTCAGCGGCAGCACCCCGTCCCCGAGGGCCAGCGGCGCGGTGTCCTCGGCCGACGCGATGTCCTTCACCTGGAGGTATCCCAGGTGCGGGGCCAGCACCGCATGGCTGACCACCGGCTCCTCGCCCGCCAGCCAGGTGTGCATGACGTCCCAGAGGGCACCGATCCGCCCGTGCCCGACGGTCCCCACCACCCGGGCCACGTCGGCCCCGGCGCGGTGCGAGTCGTGGGTCTCCAGGAGGATCCGTACGCCCAGGTCGGCGGCGTGCGGAGCCGCGGCGCCCAGCCGTCGTGCGGCGGTCGCGTCGGCCTCGGCGGGATCCTGGTCGCCGCCGCCCGGGAACACCCGGACGTTCGCCGCACCCAGGTCGCGGGCCAGCTCCACCAGCCCGGCGAGCTCGGCCAGCACGGGCGCGTCGTCACCCTCGGCTGCGACCCGCGCGTATCCGGCGAGCGCCAGGATCTCGACCCCGCCCCTCTTGAACTCCTCGACCACGGCGGCCCGTTCGAGCGGGGTGAGCCCAGGGTGCACGGGCTCCTCGGGATGGGTGCGCAGCTCCACACCCTGGTACCCGTGCCCGGCGGCGAGCCGTACCACCTCGGCCACGGGCATCCCCGGTACTCCGAGGGTCGAGAAAGCGAGCTTCACGTAGGTGTCCTTCCCCTGGTCAGCTGAGGGAGCCCGGTCCGGCGCCCTCACCGGCTCCTGCCCGCCGGACCGGCCGGCACTCCTGTGCGCGAGCGCCCGGGGCCGCCGTCAGCCGGTGCCCCGCAGCACCTGCTCCAGACTACCGAGCAGCCTCAGCGCGTCCTCGCGCTGCGCTCCGCCCAGGGCCCGGACGGCGTCCACCGTGCCGTCCGCGGCACGTTCCGGGGTGACCACCCGCAGCGCCGCGGCGGCCTGCCGGGCGAACATCGCCAGCAGGTCCAGCTCACGCAGGCCCGACCGGGCCTGGGGCGACGGGTCCAGCACCTCCAGCACCCCGAGGATCCGCGAGTCGCTGATCAGCGGGGCCGCCATCAGCGCGTTCGGCACATAGGCGGTGGACTCGGCCAGCGAGCGGTCGAAGGAGGAGTGGGCGGTCAGGTCGTCCACCACCATCGGCTCGCCCGAGGTCGCCACCCAGCCGGCGATACCGCGCCCGGCCGGGAACCTGCGGCCCACGAGGAATTCCTCGCCCTCACCGGAGACCGCCTGGAAGACCAGCTCGTCCGCCTCCTCGTCGAGCAGGAAGACCGAGCTGGCCGCGGCGCCGAAGATCGCGCGCGCCACGTCGACGACGGACTGGAGCAGCTCGCGCCGGGGGCCGTCGGCCGGGGCGGCCGGGGACGCGAGGGGGGAATCAGTTCTCGGAGTCGTCACGGGTGTCTCCTGCCGCTGTGGAAGGACGCGGGCCCTGGTGCACGTTGGCCGCGGACAGATAGAGGGCGTTCTTGAGCTGGAAGACCGTCACCCTGGGGTGCGCGGACAGGACGCGGGCGCACAGCCCGGCGACGTACGGGGTGGCGAAGCTGTTGCCGGTGGTACGGATCGTCCTGCCGCCCAGCCATGGCACGGACACGTTCTGGCCCGGCCCGAAGAACTCCACCGGAGGCTCCGGGTTGTACAGGTGGAGCCCGGGGTCGTCCTCCTGGTGGCTGCCGACGGAGATCACCGAGGCGAACCGCCAGGGGAAGCTCTCCACCGGGGTGTTGTGGGCCGAGGCGACGATGACCGTACGGGCGAAGTAGGCGCTGTCGGCCAGGCTGTGCAGCTCCTGGGCGAAGCGGGTACGGGTGGTCGACAGGCTCAGGTTCACCACGTCGAAGCGCTGCTCCACGGCCCAGCGCAGCCCGGCCATCAGGACGTCGCCCGTCCCGGAGAAGCGTTCACCGAGCACCCGGACGCTGTGGATCTCGCAGTCGGGAGCGGTCCGGCGGATGATGCCCGCGCACGCCGTCCCGTGCCCGCAGGTGTCCCCGGTGGTCGTCGGCTCCACCGTGATCTCCCCGCTCTCCCCGTCCTTGACCACCACCCAGGACCCGGCGAGCGGACCGACCTGCGGATGGTCACGCTCCACCCCCGAATCCACCACGCACACCCGTACGCCCCGCCCCGTGGCGGGTTCCACGGGCAGCCCGCCAGGTGGTCCCGGGTCCGCCAGTACGGGCACGTCCTCGGGGGTGCGCCCCCGCAGGCTCCAGGTCAGTCCCTGCCCCGGTGCCGTTCCCGTGGTTCCCATCGGTCAGCTCCTCTCCGTCGTCGTGACCACGGGCCCGTCCCCGGCCCCGTCCCGGGTGAGGCCGGCGGCCCGGCGGACCCCCGGCAGATGCCCCTTGCTCGCGAAGTGGTCCCGTGCGGCCCGGGCCGATGCCAGGGCCTCGGCCCGCCGGCCCAGCGCGGCCAGGGTGCGGGCCCGGTCCAGCTCCGCCGTCGCCTGGACCAGCGGGGAATCGGTGAGCAGCGAGGCCCGTACCGCCCGGTCCGCGTGGACGACCGCCTCGGCCGGACGCTCCCGGGCCGCCGCGAGCCGGCCCCGCAGGCCCTCCAGGTCGACGGCGTCGGCATGACTCAGGTCCGACGCCCCGCCCACGGACGCGACCCAGGCCGCCGCCCGCTGCGTCCGGCCGTCGTCGAGTTCGAGACGTGCCGCGTCGAGCGCGACGGCCGTCCGCATGCCGTCCGCCCCGGTACGGCGGGCCGCCTCGTCCGCCCGCGCCAGCAGCGCGAGCGCGACGGAGCCGTGCCCGAGCAGGGACTCGACCGCCGCCCGGAACACCGGCAGGAAGACGTCCGCCTCGGCGAACCCCAGCTTGAGGGCCAGGGCCTCCGCCTCGGCCAGCGCGCCGTGCGCCTCGCGGTGCCTGTCCTGGAGCGCGTACAGCACCGCCAGCGGGCAGTTGAGCGTGAGCCGGACCGTGGGCCTGCCCGCGCCGTGCGCCGCCAGCAGGTCGCGGCAGCGGGTCACCGCCAGGGGCGCCGGCGCCGGGCCGCGCCACAGGGAGATCCCGATGGCCCCGAGGGCCCCGGCCCGCTCCGGTTCCGCCCCGGCGAGCACCGCGTGCTCCAGGGCCCGTGCCTGGTCGCGTTCCGCCTCCTCGTGCCGGCCGGAGCGCTGGAGCTGCTGGGCGAGCCTGAGGTGCGCCCGGGCCCGGCCGACGGAGTCCCCGGCCGCCTCGAAGACCGGCAGTACCGCCCGGGCCGTGGCCGCGGGGCCGGGCCCGGGTCCACGGGGATCCAGGACGGCGAGGGCCAGCCGGGCGTGCGCGGCCTCCACCGGGGCGGACGTCAGATCCCGCACCCGGCGCAGCAGCTCGGCCCCGGCCTCGGTCTGCCCGAGCGCCACCCGTACCTCGCCGAGCCGCCGCACGGATCCCGCACCCCCGGGATCCAGGTCCACCGCCCGCTCCAGCAGGCTGTGCGCCCACGGCAGGTCGGACCGGGCGGCGGCCTGCGCCCCGGCCCGGCCCAGCGCGGTGGCGGCACGGTCCCGCAGCCGCCGGGTGCGGTCGTCGAGCAGCCCCAGGTCGGCGCGGTAGCGGTGGGCCCGCTCCAGATGACCGCCGACGGCACCGTCCCCGGCACGCAGCACACTGGGCAGCTCCGCCGCCCAGGCGTGCCGGTCCGCCTTGGCGCGCTTGGACAGCGAGGCGTACGTCACCTCGTGCACGAGCCCGCTGCTGAACCGGTAAGCGGTCAGGTCCGTCGCCGGCGGGGCCGGCTCCACCAGGCGCCGCCGGCCCAGCACCGTCAGTGCCTCCTCGACGCGCCGCAGGTCCCGCGCCCGGTGCCCGACGGTCACCGGCCCGGAGGCGTGCTCCCCGTCCGCCCGCGCGGACAGCTCCAGCAGCACCAGCTCCGCGGCGGTGAACTCACGGCCGATCACGGCCGCCAGGTCGACCACCGTGCGCTCCGCCCTGGCCAGCGCCCCGATCCGGGCACCCAGCAGGGCCTGGAGCGTGGGGGGCAGCTCCGCTTCCGCGCCCACGGCTCCGTCCGCCCCGTCCGGCGCGCCGACCAGCAGCTGTTCCAGATAGAGCGGATTGCCTTCGGAGCGGGCCAGGAGGCGCTCGTCCACCGGGCCCCTCCGGCCGTCGATCCCGGCGAGTCCGGCGGCGAGCAGCGCGGCCTCCCGCGGCGGCAGTCCGGTGAGCTGCAGATGGCCGGCGTCGCGGCCCGGCCCGACGGGCCCGCCGTCCGCCGCGTCCGGCCGGCCCACACAGACCACCAGCACCCCCGCCGGCCCCGCACGGTCCGTCAGCCGCTCCACCGTGCGCACCAGGAGGGGCGCCGCAGCGTGCCAGTCGTCGAGCACCAGGAGCACCGGGCGGGTCCGGGCGGCCCGGTCCAGCACCGTGGTCAGCGCGGCGCACATGTCCTCGAAGGGCGCGTTCGGGGTGCCGTCGTGGAGCAGGCCCCCGGAGAGCAGCGCCCGCGCGTCGCCGTCCGCGCCGTCCGTGCCGTCCGTGCCGTCCGTGCTGTCCGCGTCCGGGTGCGCCGGAGCGGTCGCCGGCAGGGCGCGCAGGGCGTCGGCGAGGGGGGTGAGCGTGCCGTGGTCCCCGTAACTGCGGCACCGGCCCGCACCGTACGCGAGGACGCCCTCGGCCGCGCGCCGCACCGCCCACTCCCGTACCAGCCGGGTCTTGCCGACGCCCGCCTCTCCGGTGAGCCGCAACAGGCCCGCGCCGCCGACGCGGACGGTGTCCTCCAACGCCGCGTCCAGAGCGCCCTGTTCGGCACGGCGTCCGACGAACGGGGCGTCGAAGCGGCGCAGCTGCTCCGGGTCGTCCGTGCCCAGCGCGAGCAGCCGGTAGGCGTCCACGCTGTCCTGCTTGCCCTTCAGCCGGAGCGGTCCCGTGGCCTCGGCGGACACCGTCGGCCCGGCGGCGCGCAAGGTGTCCGGGCCGATGAGGATCTCGCCTGGGCCCGCGTTCTGCTCCAGGCGGGCGGCGATGTTGACGGTCTCCCCGGACACCAGGGCCTGGCGGGCCGTCGCGTCGCCGCCTGCCACCACCTGGCCGGTGTTGACGCCGATCCGGGTGGCGAGCCGGATGCCGAGCGTGGTGTGCAGCTCCTCGTTGAGACGCGCCAGCGCGTTCCGCATCCCGAGGGCTGCGGCCAGCGCCCGGCGGGCGTCGTCCTCACGGACCACCGGCACCCCGAACACCGCCATCACGGCGTCCCCGATGAACTTCTCCGGGGTGCCGCCCCGCGCCACGATCTCCGCGCTCATCGCCTCGAAGTACCGCAGCGTCACCGTGCGCAGGGTCTCCGGGTCGAGCACGCCGGACAGCGCCGTGGAGCCGACGAGATCGCAGAACAGCACCGTCACCGGCTTGCGTTCGTCGTCGGCCGGCGCGACGGCGACGGCGCACGGCGTCCCGCAGGAGAAGCAGAACCGGGCGTCCGGCGGCAGGTCCTGACGGCACGAGGGGCAGGTCATGAGAGTCCTTCTCTCCGGGAACGGGCGGCACTGCCCGGCGGGCGTCGGCCGGCACGGCCGTGGCATAACGGCCGCACCGGCCCCGACTCCGAGCCGCTAGAACAGGGCCCCGCCGGCTATCTCGCCGTGTGCCTGGACCTCGGGTTCCACGGCGTCGAGCCTGCTCTTGATGTCGAGGAGCACGGCGAGTTCCTCCGGGGTCAGCTCGCTGAGCACGAGGCGCTGCTCGTCGGTGAGCAGGTCCACGGGCAGCCCGGCCTCGTACAACGCGGCGGGCAGGACGGGCCGGTCCCCGCCGCCGTCGGCCGGGTGGGGGGCTCCGCCGCTCCCTGGCGGTCCGGTCATGGTGTGACTCCCATCGGTGAGGAAGGTCCGGCCCCCCGTGGCGACGGCGCCGCCGCGGAGCGCCCGAGCCGGACGAACAGCTGGGTGAGCGCGTCGAGGGAGTGCAGTGCGCTGACCGTCACGGCAGCCTCCTGGTCCCGGGTCAGCGGCAGCCGGTCCAGCAGTGCGTACAACTCGCCCAGATGGCCCGTGTCCAGCACGGCGTGTTCCCGTACGGTCCGCAGGGCGGCGTCGGGCAGTCCCGTCAGACGGGCGATGCGGGGCGTCAGACCGGGGGAGGGGGCGTAACCCTCCAGGACGGCGATGTAGCCGAGCAGCGTCACCGGGTGGTGGTGCTCGATCCAGTAGTACTGGGCGCCGACGAGCCCGGCGACGACCGGCGAGGGCATCGGGCCGAGCGCCTCGGCGGGGGTCCGGCCCGCCGAGCGGAGGTCCTCCAGCAGCCAGGTGTCGTGCCCCTCCTCCTCCTGGACGTGCTCCGCCAGATAGGCCGCCAGCGGCGCGCCCAGCGGGTCACCGCAGGTGTCCAGCAGCCGGGCGCGCTCCCGGGCCCGCAGCATCAGAGGGACGGAGGCCCGCACCACGGCGTGCATGGTGCACAGATACGTCCGGTAGCGCGGCAACAGGTCCTCGGCACGCCACATGTGGTCCAGCGCGGCCCGCAGCCCGCTGTCCCCCAGCCCCAGGATGATCCGCAGCCGCGACGACGGGCCGGGTCCGGCGGCGCTCACCGCGATCCCCGCCCGGCAGCGGCGGATCCGGAGGCGGCCGCGCCCGCGACGACGAGCGGGGCGTACGCCGCGCAGCCGTGCCGCCGGACCACCCCCTCCGGACCGCCCGCCGCCCCCCGGCGCGCCGCGGCCAGGTCCAGCAGCGCCCCCGCGGCCCCGGCCGCCGTCCCCTCAGCCGCGGCCACCTCGTCGGCGCCCAGCGCCCGGCAGCCGTCACAGTACGAACCGGGCCGGGACACGGACGCCCGGGCGGAGAGGTGCGTGGGACCGACCGTACGGATCATGCGCAGCACCGGGGACTCCTGGGCACGCCGGCGTACGGTCGCCCAGTCGTCGGCCGCGATGTGCCCGAGGTCCAGATGGGCGGGTACGGGCCGCAGATCGACGGTGTCCTGGTTGCAGCAGGCAAGCACCCTGCCGTCGAAGGCGACCACCGGCCAGGCGGCCATCGCGCACGGGGACACCGTGCCCGCGTCCGGCGCGGTGCGCGCGGGCCGCGCCCACGATACGGCCCGGCCGAACGGGCGCACCTCGTTGACGAGGGAGGGCACCCGGCCGTCGAACTCCGCGTCCACGGCCCGGGTGATGTCCGCGAGATAGGGATCGTCCGCACCCGTCCCGGTGAGGTGGAAGCTCACGGCCACGCCCGTCTCCCGGATCCGGCGCACGGCACGGAACACGTCCGCGCGCGGGACCTCCCGCTCGTGGTGGACGTCGAGGCTGGCGGAGAAGTGGTCGACCCGGCCGATCGCGTCCAGCACCGTCGGCGGTATCTCCCGGGAACGGGCGAAGAACATGCCGCTGAGCAACGCGGTACGCGAACCGGCCCGGCGGGCGAGGGTGCTCAGCTCCCCCGCGAGCGCGGGCAGCAGCAACGGCTCCCCACCGGTCAGCATCACGACCTCGGGACGGTTCTCCTCGGTGAAGGAGCCCACGAAGCGCAGCAGCCGGCCGGTGTCCGGCTCCTCCCGCGCGGTCATGTCCGACCCGGTGGAGCAGTGGGCGCACCGCAGGGGGCAGCGCCGGGTGAGACCGAGCAGCAGACCGGCGGCGGGGAAGGGCCGCAGTCCGACGAGTTCGCCGAGTTCCATGCGGGGCCGCCTCCTTCGAGGGCTGAGGCATGTCGGGCGCGTACCCAGGCTGCGCCGCCGCGGTTCGACGACGGTCCGAAACCGCTTCAGGAGCGGTATGTGCACAGGTCGCCGGGGGGGGGGCTGCGCCCTCGCCGGGCCCCGCCGTTCACCCGAGTACGAGCGGCAGGTCCCGCCCGGTCCGCTCCCGGCCGCGGTCCGGCCCGGTCCGCTCCCGGGCGTACAGACAGAGCAGGCGCGGCACCTCGTACAGCGCGGCGTGCGCCGTGACCTCCCCGGCCGGGGACGTCACGGCACCGGTGCCGATGAGCGACTCGACGGTGCGGATCGCCGCCCGCTCCCCGCAGCCCAGCACGTCCATCGCCCGGTCCAGCGTGAAGCCGCCGTCCTGCGCGGCTCCCGCGAGCAGGGCCAGCGCCCCCCGGTTCTCCTCGGTGAGGTCCTGCCAGCCCGAAGCGATCCGGGACCGCACGGACACGTCCCCGGCGACCAGCTCGTCCAGGGCCGCCGACGGGTCGTCGAGCCGGGCCGCGTACTCCGCCAGCGGCAGATGCCGCAGCACCGCGAGGCGCATCCCGCTCACGGCCACCGCCAGCGGCAGCGCCCCGCAGGCCCGTACGACGCGCAGCGCCGACGCCGGGTCCGTCCGCAGCCGCCCCGCCCCGGTCAGTCTGCCCAGCAGCTCCAGCGCCTCCCCGTCGGCGAGCGCGGTCAGCGCGACCCGGAGTGCCGGGGCCAGTCCGGCCAGCTGACCCCGCGCGGTGAGGACCACCGAACACCGCCCGGACCGGGGCAGCAGCCCGCGCACCGAGGCCTCGTCGGGTACGTCGTCCAGGACGACCAGCGCCCGGTGCCGTGACAGCCAGTCCTGCCAGGCCGCCTCCGCCTCCGCCCCGTCCGGCCGGACGCGCACCCCGCACAGCCGCCCCAGCTCGCCCAGTACGTCGGCCCGGGTGCGGGCGACGCCGTCCTCCCGCCGCACCCGGACGTGGACCCGCCCGTCGGGGAAACCGTCCGCGAGGAGGTGGGCGGCCCGCACGGCCAGCGCCGACTTCCCGGCCCCGGCGGGACCGGAGACGATCAGCACCCCTCCCTCCGGGCGGCCCGCCCCGTCCAGCACCTCACGCAGTTCGTCGTGGCGTCCGGTGAAGTCGCGGGCGGCGGCGGGCAGCGACACCGCGGTGTCCCGGGCGGCGGCGGGCCGGGCCGCGCGGCCCCGGCCGAGCATGTCCGCGTAGAGGGCGGCCATCGCCGGACTGGGTTCCAGGCCCAGCTCCCGTGCGAGCAGCTGCCGGTATTCGTCGTACACCGCCAGGGCCTCCGCCTGCCGTCCGGACTGGTGCAGGGAGTTCATCCAGGCCGCACGGAGCCGCTCCCGCAGCGGGTGGCGCTCCACCAGGTCCCGCAGACCGTCCACCGCGACGGCCGCCCGCCCCGTCTCGATCTCCGCCTCCGCCCAGTCCTCGTAGACCGTCAGACAGCGGGACTCCAGACGCCCGGCCTCCTCCGCCACCCCGGCGGAGTCCCGCAGGTCGTGCAGCGGCTGCCGCTCACCCCACAGGTCGAGTGCCTCCCGCAGCAGCCGTGCGGCCGTGCGCAGGTCGCCCCGCTCGCCGGCCGCCCGGCCCGCGCGCGCCAGCGCCCCGAAGCGCAGGGTGTCCAGCTCGCCCTCACCGATCCGCAGCCGGTAGCCGCCGTAACCGTGCACCACCCGGTCACGGTCGCCGTCACCCACGGATCCGAAGAGGGTGCGGGCCGCGCTGATGTAGACCTGAAGGTTCTTGCGCGCCGTGCGGGGCGGTGCGTCCGGCCACACCACGTCGGTCAGCACGTCGACCGGCACCGGGGTGTTGGGGCGGGACAACAGGGTGGCCAGGACCAGGCGTTGCTTGCGCGGGCCGAGCGGCAGCGGCCTGCCGTCCGCCACTGCCGTGAGCGGACCGAGGAGGGAGAAGTACACCGTGCCGGAGGGGGCGGGAAGGGCGCAGGGACGGATCATCAGCGGGCCTCCTGGGGTGGGGACGGGCGACAGGCTGCCGTACCCCGCCGATCCTTCCGCCCCGCCGGCCGGCGTGCATCGGTGATCCACCCGCATCTTCCGGGGGCGTACCCGACCCAAAACGGCCCGTGCCCCCATGTCGCCGTGGCCTTCCCCCATCCTGCCGGGCGGCGGACCTCGGCCCGGGGGACTTCAGGCGGGCTCGACCGCGTACTCGGCGGCGTACTCGCACAGGGCGGCCCGGTTCGCCCGGCCGGTCTTGCTGAGCAGACTGGCCATGTGCTTCTCCACCGTGCGGGGCGAGATGGACAGCCGCCGGGCTATCTGCTGGTTGCCCGGCCGCTCGGCCAGCAGCACGAACACCTCGTACTCGCGTGGCGTCACCCCGTTGGTGCGCAGCGACGAGGGGATCCGGTCCCGGCCGCCGCGGTGCTGGGTGACGCTCGCCCCCGCCTGCCGCAGGGCGGCCCGGCACGCGGCCGCCACCGGCTGCACCCCCGCCCCGTAGAAGAACTCCTCGGCGGTACGCAGCCAGACCACCGGCTCCCCCCAGCCGTCGGCACGGGCGGCGTCCGCGACCAGCCGCAGGCCGAGGTGGCGGGCCACCGGGAACTCCGCCGACCGCGCCTCGAAGGCGGCCACCAGCCGGGCCGCACCGGCACGGTCGCCGTCCCGGCCCAGCAGGACCGCCTCCGCCAGATCCAGGAACTGCCTGTTCCAGGCCAGACAGGCACCCGGCGAGGCCCTCACGGCGTCGTACTCCCGCCGGTCCGCCTCGCCCGCCAGCACCCGCAGCAGCGGGCGCAGCCCGTAACGGCCGCTCAGGTAGAAGTAGCTGGGGTGGTCGCTCTCCCAGGTCAGCGCGGCGTCCAGGTCCGCCAGGGCGCGGCCCCGGTCCTCGTCCAGCAGCGCGCCGATCGCGCGGCAGAGCCCCAGGCGCAGGGGCACCAGCAGGGACTGCTCCCCGCCCGCCCGGCGGAACGCGGTGAGAGCCCGGTCCATCTCGCGCCTGCGGCCGCGATGCGCGGCCATCGTCGCCCCGGCCAGCAGCAGATAGCGGTGCGCCGACAGATTGCCGACCCGCGCGCTGGCCTCCGCCGAGCGGTCGATGATCTCCTGCGCCTCGCCCCAACGGGCGCACATCACCGCGTTCATCGCGAGGAGCCCGTCCACCGTCCGGGTCAGCAGCAGCGCGCCAAGCTCCGTGGCCGCCGCCCGCGCCGAGTGCAGCCGGGCCGCGTCCCCGGTCCGCATGAAGCCGTTCGCACCCAGCCGCACCAGTGCCTCCACCCGCCACAGGGGCAGGGAGTGTTCGGTGGAGAGCGTGAGCATCCGCTCCAGACACGCGTCGGCCGCGTCGAAACCCTTCTCCCGGGACAGCAGCGCCAGCAACTGCCAGGCCTGACACGCGACGACGGGAAGACCCTCGGCCTCGGCGGTCTCCGCGGCGCAGCGGGCGGCCCGCTCGGCCTCCTCGGGATCCCCGCGGTCCTCGCCGGGAAGCAGCGACAGATGGCCGTCGACGACGACGAGTGCCGCGCGCCGGGCCGGGGAGGGATCCGGGCCGAGCAGGGCGTGCGCCGCGCCGACCTGGCGTGCCGCGTCGGCGGCCCGCTCCGCCATCACCGCCACCCAGGCGATCTTGATGTGTGCGTCGCCCCGCCGGGCGGCTGCCTCGGAACGCGCCGGCACCGGCGGCAGCCCGTCCGTCAGCGCCAGGGCGCCGTCCAGATCCCCGCTCTCCGCACGGGCCACGGCAAGACCCTCGGCGACGGCCGCCCGGTCGGACTCGGCGGCCAGGGAGTGCGCCCGCTCCAGCAGCACCACGGCCGAACCGTGGGTTCCCGAAGCGAGCATCCGTCTCCCGGCCTCCGCGAACTGGAGGGCCGCTCCCGTACGGTTGCCCGCCGCCAGTTCCAGGGACGCGACGAGCTGCCTCCTGTCCTCGTCCAGCGGCTGCCCCGAGTGCTCGACGGCCGCGGCGGCACGCCGGGCGAGGGCGGCACGTTCGGCGGGGGCGAGCGAGGAGACCAGCGCCTCGGCGGTGAGCGCGTGCCGGAAGGTGTAGCGGTCGGGGGCCGCACCGTCGGGGGCTATCACGCCCGCCTCGACGGCGGATCTCAGGTGGGTGAACAGGGCCCGGTCCTCGAAACCGGTGACGGTCTGCAGCACCGTCACCGAGAACTGGCTGCCCAGGGTGGCCGCCGTCAGCAGCAGGTCCCGCACCGGCTCGTCCAGCCGGTCGAGCCTGCGGGCCCAGCTCCGCAGGATCCCCGAAGGCAGGGCGCCTTCCGGCTGGTCCACGGCTTCCCAGCCGTCGTCGGCCGGGCGTAACTGGCCGGTGTCGAGCAGATCGGCCAGCAGCAGCTCCACCAGGTACGGGTTGCCCGCGGCGCGTTCGGCCAGCCGCCGCTGGACCACGGGCGGTATCCGCTCCGGCGGGGTCTCCAGACAGGCACCGGTCAGCAGCCGCACCTGTTCGTCGCCGAGCGCCCGCAACTCCCGCACCACCGCCGTGTGCCGCTGCTCGGCGGAGCGTACGAGGTCCAGCGCGGCCCCCGCCTCCGGCCGCAGGGTGCCCAGCAGCAGGATCGGCAGGTGGGCCAGATTGTCGATGACGTACTCGACGACCGCGACGGTCTCCGTGTCGGAGTCGTGCAGGTCCTCCAGCAGGATCACGCAGCCCCTGTCCCGGCCCAGCACGGACAGCAGCCGCAGCAGCGCCTCCGCGAGCTCGACCACCGTCTCCGGATAGCCCGGGGACGACCCGCGCCGCCACTCCGGCACCAGCCTCGCCAACGCCGGGTGGTACGGCGCCAGTTCCGGATCGGTGGGGGTTCCGGCCGCCCGGAAGTGGCTCGAGAGCGCCTCCACCAACGGGCGGTACGGTACGACGAGACCGGTCGAGCTGGCCCGCCCGCGCAGCACCGGCATGCCCGACCCGTAGGCACGGTAGGCGCATTCGCCCACCAGCCGGGACTTGCCGATGCCCGCTTCGCCCAGGAGGAACAGCGCGCGCCCCGAACGCCGTCGCGCGGCGTCCAGGGCGCTGCTCAGCAGGCCGATCTCATCGTCTCGTCCGACGGTGACCGGCGAAGTGGCTCGCATGGCCGCAGGCTACTGGAGCGGCAGAGCATGCGGCAGTAGGCCACATTCGGTGGATTACGGTGCGATATCGGGCGATGTGGTCACAACGGGTTCGTCATGGTCGTCCACGGCAGGTCGTGGGAGTAGCCGATGTCGCCCTCCGAAACGCTCAGGAGCCGGCTGCGCAGGCCCAGCGCTCCGCCGTGTCCGAGGGATATCTGTCCCGCGGGGTGCTCGGGGGCACCCTCGTGCGCCGTGACGGCTGCCCGCATGGCCGTTTCGCTGATCTGCGTCATCATCTCTGCCTCATCTGACTGGTCGACAACGGAGGGTGGAAGGGGACGCCGTCCCCGTGGTGGCCCCGGTGGAGGGGCGCATGAGCAGTGCCGGGCCGATCCGGTCGGGGAATCCCGCCCGCAGCAGCCCGTGTCCTATCCCCGAAAGGCCGGTGAGCAGCCCGGGGTGAGGTACGTGCCCGGGCGTCCCGCAGTGCGGTCCGGCCCGGTCGGCGGCGGCCAGGAGTGTTCCGGTGCGGCGCACCCAGTGGGCGCGGACGCCCGGCAGGGCACCGTGGCCGAGGAGCTCCAGCACACCCAGCTCGCCGTGGCAGAGGCTGTCGTTGGCCGGCGGCGGGGCCTTCGCCAGCTCGCCGGCCCGGTCGGCCAGCCAGCCGGAGAGCTCCGGATCGGCCAGCGCGTCGGGGCTGTCGGCGACCGCGAGCGCGATGCCGGCCGCACCGTCGCACCAGGCCTGCCCGATGCCCGCGCCGGGGACCGCGCGGCGCAGGGCGTGCAGGCCGGCGGCGCGGTAGCGGGACGCTCCTTGGGCGGGTTCCGGTCCGGGTTCGGGTCCGGGTTCGTTCCTTGCTCCGGAACCGGTTCGGGCCTCGGGCTCTGCTCGGGCACGGGTGGTGGCGTCGGCTCGGGTGGTGGCGTCGGCTTGGGCCTCGGCTTCGGCTTCGGCGAAGCGCAGCAGTGCCCAGCCGATGCCCGCGGCTCCTTCGGCGAAGCCCCCGGCTTCCGGGAGCGGCGCCGCCGCGATCCGTTCCGCACACCGCTCGGCGCCCCGCCAGGCCTCCGCCCGGCCGGTGGCCCGGTGCACCGCGAGCAGCGACACCAGCCCGCCCGCCGCGCCGCCGCGCACCCCGTACCCGGCCTCCGCCGCCCCCGCCGCGCAGCACAGCCGGGTGGCCGGGCCGGCCCAGTCCATCACCTGGCGGTCGTCCAGCAGGACGCCCACCTCGGTCAGCGCGTACGCGATACCGCCGAGGCCGGCGAAGGCACCCGAACCGAGCAGCCCGAGGTCGTCCACCCGCTCATGGAGGGTGTCCAGCAGCCCGGGGACGGGGGCCAGCGCCTCACGGGCCGCCTCGGCGTACCGCGATACCCCTGTCAGGGAGGCCAGTTGGGCGAGGAAGAGTGCCGGTCCCGTGTAGCCGCCCGCGAGGTCCGCCGCCATCGGCGTGAGCCGCCAGTAGCGTTCCCCGAGCAGTTCCAGGCCGATCCAGTTGGTGCGTCCCCCGTGGTGGTAGGCCAGCGAGACGAGCTGGTCGCCCACCGACCGCGCGGCGGAGAGCAGGCGCTCCGGTTCCGGTGCGGTGGCCACCGTCAGCGGCCGGTGGCCGGTGCCGGCCCGGTGCGCGGGCTCGGGGGAGGTGCTGACCATGGCGGCGCGGATGACGCGCTCCTGGTCCTGCCGGTCCACGGTGTCCAGGGCACGGATCTTCGCCTCTACCCGCGCCAGCCCGGTGGCGGCCTCCGGGCCCGGGACCCGGCGTCCGGTACCGCTCCACAGGTCCGTGGAGTCCGGCCGGGCGGCGAACACCGGTACGTCCCCGTGCCACAGCTCCGCGATCTCCTCGTCCTCCAGCCCGGGCAGCGCGGTGATGCCCAGGGACGGGGTCCGCAGCAGCGCGAAGATCCGGTGCCGTTCGGCGGCGTCCCGCATCAGGTCGGGGTGGGTGGACTCGTCCAGCAGGGTGGTGTACGTCCAGGTCGGCCGGGGTACGACCCGTATCTCGTCCTCGGCGAAATGACGCAACAACCCTTTCTCGCCCAGGAGTTCACCCCGGGCGTCACTGACGGCCGTGTACCCCGCCCGGAATCCGTCGCACAGGGCCTCGGTGTACGAGGAGGGGTCGGCCGGAATCCCGCCGAGCCGTGGGCGGTTGGCCGACTCGGTGAACCGGCCGGCCTTCCGTACCAGCCGCATCCCGTCCGTCCCCGCCGCCGCCCAGCCCGCCGTCTCGATGGGGGAGTGGCCCGCCCGGCCGCCGCCGATCGCGGACATGTCGAGCGCGGTGGTGTCCCCGACGAGCAACTGGGGCAGCAGTCCGACGCGGTGCACCGAGGCGTGCAGCGCCCGTGCGGCCGGATCGGCGGACCGGGCCGGGATCAACGGCGGATGGAACAGGGTCTCCACATCGACCAGGACGGGGTGCGGGCCGCAGGCGATCAGGTTCTCGTGGTGCAGGTCGGTGCCGTCCAGCATGTGCAGCAGCGCCAGCAGGGCGCCCTGACGCCGGTAGAAGCGGGTGGTCTCCTCCGCCGACTCGCAGGGCCGCTCCTCGACGAACTCGACCCAGCCGTACGCCCCCCGGTCCAGCACCCTCGGGGTCCGCAGACCGGGCGTCGCGGGCAGCGAGTTGAACCACTCGACCAGGGTGTTGAAGTGCTGGTGGGCGGCGAGCGGGCGCGGCTTGTACACCAGCCGGGAGCCGTCGCCGAAACGCAGCAGCATCACCGACCTGCCCCCGCGATGGCTGTCACCCGCTCCGGTCCCGACCCCGGTCGGCCCCCCGGGCCCCCGGTCACCGAGAGCCCCGGCGCCCCGGTCGCCCAGCACCCCGGAGGCCCGGTCTCCCAGCACCCCGGAGGCCCGCAGCAGGTCCCGGTCGGCCGCGAGCCTCTCCAGCATCTCCGCGAACGCCTCGGCCGCGTTCATGCTCGCCCGGGCCATGATCCGGGCCAACACGGGATACCGGGTGACGAGCGAGGCGAGACCGGACCGGCGTGCCGTCAGCCGGAGGAAGTCCCGGAACCGCTCCCGCGTCCCGTCCCCGCCGAGCCGGCCGTCCTGCCGTGCCTCGTGCAGTTCCAGCACCAGCGTCCGGGCGGCGAGGCGGGCCAGGCGGGAGGCCAGGTGGGACCGGAAGTCGTCCAGCACGGCGGCGGAGCACATCACGGGCCCGGACGCGTCGGCTTCGGGCGCGACCGGTCCGCCCACGCTCCCGCCCCGTGCCTGCCCGGCCACCTGTTCCGTCACCCGGTGGGCCGCCCGTGCCGCGAACGGTGCCACGACCAGCTCGAAGCCGGTCAGCCCCGGGTAGTCCCGGTCCGGGACCACCACGTCGCGTGGTGCGTGCGCCACCACGTCCCGGACGAACGCCGCCCAGTCGGGCTCCTCGGCGGGCCGCTGTCCGACGACACCCGGCAACCACCACGGGTCGCCGCCGTGCCCCCGGGGACCGAGAAGGCCCAAGGCGTCCGGAGCGTGCGCATGCTCCGCGCCTACGGCACTCGCGCGCCCGGCCGGCACATCGGGAAGAGAGGCGATCGGGTTCGCTCTGCCGTTCGGATCCTTCTGCGCCACCGCACACACCCCCCTGGCCCGGGGAGGCCTACCGGTCCTCCCGCACCCCATCCTGGGGGCGGAGGCGGCCCGGCACATGGGGGAGTCGCCCCCATCTTTAGGGTGCGGGACGCGCCCCGTGAACCGACGTACCGCCACATCGATGGAGGCAACGGCCGGTCGTTCACCCCCGAGGCGGAGCCGTGGACCCCCGCACCATCAGTTCCGCCTCGATCGTCGCGATGCCCCCCGGCGGCGGTGTCTCCTTGCCCATGGCCAGCCGCCCCGCCCGCGCACCCGCCTCGAACAGCGGCAGCCGTACGGTCGTCAGGGCCGGCACCGCGTCCACGGAGAACGGCAGGTCGTCGAAACCGGCCACCGACACGTCTTCCGGGATACGGAGTCCGCGGTCCCGGATCGCCGCACCGGCACCCAGCGCCACGGTGTCGTTCGCGGCGACGACCGCCGTCACCTCCGGTGCGCGGCGCAGGAGTTCGAGCGTCGCGTCGTAGCCGGAGCGCCGGTCGTACGGGCCGTGCACGGTGAGGCTCTCCTCGTCCGCGTACAGTCCCGCCGCCTTCATCGCCTCGCGGTGGCCCTCCAGGCGGTGCCGGGTCGTGGTGCGCTCCAGCGGGCCCGCGACGTAGCCGATGCGCCGGTGGCCGAGCTCCAGCAGGTGTTCGGTGAGGCGCCGGCCGCCGCCCCGGTTGTCGAAGGCCAGGGCGGCCACGACCGCGTCCGTGTCCGGCAGCGGCGGCCGCCCGCAGAAGACGATCCGGGTGCCCGCGTCCGCGAGCTTCGCCAACTTCGCTGCCATGGCGGCCTGATGGGCCGGATCCTCCAGCGCGCCGCCGGTGAGGACGACGGCCGCGGCACGCTGGCGCTGGAGCAGCGTGAGATAGGTGAGCTCACGCTCGGGGGAGCCACCCGTGTTGCACACCACGGCGAGCTTCTCGCCGCCCCCGCGGCCGGAGCCGTCCCCGGGACCACCGATCTCGCTCTGCGCGGCGCCCGCCATGATCCCGAAGAACGGGTCGGCGATGTCGTTGACGAGGATCCCGACGAGGTCGGACGTGGCGGCGGCGAGGGAGCTGGCCGGGCCGTTCAGCACGTAGTCCAGATCGTCCACCGCACGCAGGACCCGGTCCCGGGTGGACGCGGCGACCGGATAGTTGCCGTTCAGCACACGGGACACGGTGGCCGGGGACACCCGGGCGCGGGCCGCCACGTCCGCCAGGGTGACTGTCATCGCTGTCCTCCGAGGAGTTGTGGAGCGGCCCCCCTTGTCCGGGCCGCTGTCGGCAGGCTAGCGTCATACCGCATAGAAAGCGCTTGCTACGGCTGTATGGAGGGAACTTTCGTGACACGCAGGACAGTGCGCATCGCCATGAACGGCGTCACGGGACGCATGGGATACCGGCAGCACCTGGTGCGCTCGATCCTCGCGATCCGCGAGCAGGGAGGCCTCGACCTCGGTGACGGCGAGGTGCTGTGGCCCGAGCCCGTCCTCGTCGGCCGCCGAGCCCACGCGCTGGAGGCGCTCGCCGCACAGCACGGTCTGACCGAGTGGTCGACCGACCTCGACGCGGTGCTCGCCGACGAGTCGATCGACATCTACTTCGACGCCCAGGTCACCTCCGCCCGCGTCGACGCGATCAAGAAGGCGATCGCGGCGGGCAAGCACATCTACACCGAGAAGCCCACCGCCACGGACGTCGAGGGCGCGCTCGAACTCGCCCGCCTCGCCCGCGACGCCGGAATCAAGCACGGTGTCGTCCAGGACAAGATCTTCCTCCCGGGCCTGCTGAAGCTGAAGCGCCTCATCGACGGCGGCTTCTTCGGCGAGATCCTCTCCGTGCGCGGGGAGTTCGGCTACTGGGTCTTCGAGGGCGACTGGCAGGACGCCCAGCGGCCGTCCTGGAACTACCGGGCGGAGGACGGCGGCGGCATCGTCGTCGACATGTTCCCGCACTGGGAGTACGTCCTGCACGAGCTGTTCGGCCAGGTCACGAGCGTGTCCGCGCACGTGCAGACACACATCCCGCAGCGCTGGGACGAGCAGGGCAAGCCCTACGACGCCACCGCCGACGACGCCGCGTACGGCACCTTCCAGCTGGCGAGCGGCGCCGTCGCCCAGATCAACTCCTCCTGGGCGGTCCGGGTCAACCGCGACGAGCTCGTCGAGTTCCAGGTCGACGGCACCCACGGCTCCGCCGTCGCCGGGCTGCGCAACTGCCGCGTCCAGCACCGCTCGGCCACCCCCAAGCCGGTCTGGAACCCCGACCTCCCGGTCACCGAGCCGTTCCGCGACCAGTGGCAGGAAGTCCCCGACAACGCCGTCTTCGACAACGGCTTCAAGGCCCAGTGGGAGCTCTTCCTGCGCCACATCGTCCTCGACGAGCCCTACAGCTGGGACCTGATGGCCGGCGCGCGCGGCGTCCAGCTCGCCGAGCTCGGCCTCAGGTCCTCCGCGGAGGGCCGCCGCTTCGACGTACCGGAGCTGAGCCTGTGACCATCCACCTCCCGCACGGGCCCTACGAGCCCCGCACCACCCCGCTCGACCTCGCACCGGGCGGCGCCGCGCTCGCCTCCCGTACGGTCTTCTCCGCCGCCCACGTCGTCGCCGACCCGTACGCCGACATCAGCCCGGACGCGCCCGCCGTCGTCGACTGGGACGCCACCCTCGCCTTCCGCCGCCACCTCTGGTCGCACGGCCTGGGTGTCGCCGAGGCCATGGACACCGCGCAGCGCGGCATGGGCCTCGACTGGGCGGGCGCCGCGGAGCTGATCCGCCGGTCGTCCGCCGAGGCGAAGGCGGTCGGCGGCCAAATCGCCTGCGGCGTCGGCACCGACCAGCTCACCGGCCCCGCGACGCTCCCCGAGGTGCGTGCGGCGTACGAGGAGCAGCTCGCCCTCGTGGAGGAGAGCGGCGCCCAGGCCATCCTGATGGCCTCCCGCGCACTGGCCGCCGCGGCGAACGGCCCGGAGGACTACCTGGAGACGTACGCGCACCTCCTGCGCCAGGCCACCGAACCGGTCGTCCTGCACTGGCTCGGACCGATGTTCGACCCCGCGCTGGAGGGCTACTGGGGTTCCCCGGACCTCGACACCGCCACCGACACCTTCCTGAAGGTCATCGCGGAGCACCCGGACAAGGTCGACGGCATCAAGATGTCGCTCCTGGACGCCGAACGCGAGATCGACGTACGCCGCCGCCTGCCCGGCGGGGTGCGCTGCTACACCGGCGACGACTTCAACTACCCCGAGCTGATCGCGGGCGACGACCGGGGCTTCAGCCACGCCCTGCTCGGCATCTTCGACCCGCTCGGCCCGCTGGCCGCCCACGCGGTCCGGGTCCTCGACACCGGTGACGTGGACGGCTTCCGCGCCCTCCTCGACCCCACCGTCGAGCTGTCCCGCCACCTCTTCCAGGCGCCGACGCGCTACTACAAGACGGGCGTGGTCCTCCTCGCCTGGCTGGCGGGCCACCAGGAGCACTTCACGATGGTCGGCGGTCTGCAGTCCGCGCGCTCACTGCCGCACCTGGCGAAGGCGTACGAACTGGCGGACCGGCTGGGCCTGTTCCCGGACCCCGAGCTGGCCGAGTCCCGGATGCGCGCCCTGCTCGCGGTCCACGGAGGAGCACGATGAGCACCGACCTGTCCCGTCTGTCCATCAACCAGGAGACCGTCCGGCAGCTGTCCCTGCCGGAGCTCGTCGAGGGCTGCGCCAGAACGGGCATCGGCAACGTCGGCCTGTGGCGCGCCCCGGTGCAGGAGTACGGCGTCGAGCGCGCGGGGCAGCTGATGAAGGACGCCGGCCTCACCGTCACCAGCCTCTGCCGCGGCGGCTTCCTCACCGCGACCGACCCCGCCGAACGCGCCCGGGCGCTGGACGACAACCGTGCGGCGGTCGACGAGGCGGCGGGCGTGGACACCGACACCCTCGTCCTGGTCTCCGGCGGCCTCCCGTCCGGCGAGAAGGACCTGCACGCCGCCCGGGAGCGCATCGCCGATGCGCTGGCGGAACTGGCGCCGTACGCCGCGGAGCGCGGCATCCGTCTCGCGATCGAGCCGCTGCACCCGATGTTCGCCTCGGACCGCTGCGTCGTCTCCACCCTGTCCCAGGCCCTCGACCTCGCGGAACGCTTCCCGGCGGAGCAGGTCGGCGTGGTCGTCGACGCGTACCACATCTGGTGGGACGACCAGGCGCCCGCACAGATCGCCCGGGCGGGCGCGGGCGGCCGGATCCACTCCTTCCAGCTCGCCGACTGGATCACCCCGCTCCCGGCGGGAGTTCTGGTGGGCCGGGGCCAACTGGGCGACGGCAGCGTGGACTTCCGTGCGATGCGCCGCCAGGTCGAGGCGACCGGCTTCGACGGACCGATCGAGGTCGAGATCTTCAACGAGGACCTGTGGGCGCGCGATGGTGCCGAGGTGCTGGCCGAAGTCGCGTCCCGGTACCTGGAACACGCCTGCTGAGAGCCCTGCGGCGGACACGGGTAAAGAGAAGGTCAAGGTGTACAACCATTGCGCACCTTGCCCTGTCGTACTCAGCGTCGGGACTTCCGGGGAGGGGTCCGGGGGGATCGGGAAGCCCGACGGAGGGGGAAAGCGAGGGGGGTCCGGCCTTGTGGCCGGGCCCCATTCCGCGTTTCCGGGGCGGGTGCGCGCCGGCCGGGGTTGCGCACGGAACCCTGTCGAGGGCCGTGGGAAGACACCCCGGAGCGGTCCGGGGGCCGGTCTGGCAAGATCTCCGGAATGCCGAAGAACTCCTCGACGACCCTCAAGCGCATCGGCGCTCTCCTCCACGGCGCCGGCATGGTGTCCGAGGAGAAGAGACACAGAACCCTAGAGGTCGCGGCCACCTACGCGGACGACGAACTGGGCCCGTACGCGGCGGCCCAGGCCCTGGAGAGCTTCGGTGTGGCGGTCTCGGTCCACGCCGACGACATCGACTCCATCCACGAGGGCTATCCGCGCCTGTTGGCGGACGCCGCCGAGGTCGCCGGCGGCAAGGTCACCATCACCGACGTCCGGATCGGTGAGGGCGAAGGCGGCTTCGAGGTCGGCCGCTCCGATGTTCTGGAGTTCGAGAGGAACGGCAAGCTCGTCTCCATCCCGGCCGAACACTTCGCGGAGGACTACTACGACCATGAGGCGGCCTGCCGGGCCATCGCCGAAACCGCCCACGAAGACGACCCGCGCTCGTGGTGCGTCGTGGGCTTCGCGCGCGAGCCGGGCCTCGGCTACGACAGCATCATGGTTCTTGCCACGCCTGAGCAGAGGGAAGCGCTCCACCGTCACCTGGGCCTGACGTTTCCCTGAGCGGCGGGTGAACGGGTCCCGGGGCAGGCCGCCGACGGAGCCCGCCGACGGCCTGGCCCGTCACTTCAGCCGCCGTCGAATCCACTCCGGGCCGCCTCGATGTGGCCGATGTGCCGGTGGGTCCAGTCGCACATCACGTCGACCGTCTTCCGCAGCCCCTGGCCCGGCTCGGTCAGCGTGTACTCGACCTTCGGAGGGACGGTGGGGTACACGGTCCGCTCGACCAGACCGTTGCGCTCCAGCATGCGCAGGTTCTGGGTGAGCATCTTGTGGCTGATGCCCTCGACCTCACCCCGCACCTCACTGAAGCGCAGGGTGTGGTCGCCCAGGGCCTCGATGATCAGGAGGGCCCACTTGTTGGCGACGTCCGAGAAGATCTCCCGCGCCAGGGAGTCCGCGCGCCTCAAATCCGCCTGCGCCTCGGGCGAGCCCGTGAACTGCTTGGTAACCATCGGGTTCCCCAGTCACTGAAAAGTGCGTTCTTCCATGTCAGCCCACACTCTCCTACGGTTCCTGAGTAACCACAAGAGAGCACGTGCGGGCCGCTGGGGCCCGCGTGACAAGGAGGCGGACGGCATGGCCATCACCCTGAAGAACCCCACGGGGCTGCCGGAGATCGACGTCTACCGACAGGTGTCGGTAGCGACCGGGACGAAGCTGGTCTTCGTCGCCGGGCAGGTCGCCTGGGACGCGGACGGAACCACCGTCGGCGAAGGAGACCTGGCCGCCCAGGTCGAGCGGTGCTACGTCAACGTCGCCACCGCGCTGGCGGGCGTGGGCGCCTCCTTCGACGACGTGGCGAAGCTGAACGTCCACGTCGTCGACTGGACGCCCGACAAGATGCCCCTGCTCCTGGAGGGGATCTCCCGGGCGTCCGCGAAGCTGGGGATCACCCCCGTCCCGCCGGCCACGATGCTGGGGGTCGCGGCACTGGACATCCCCGAGCACCTGGTCGAGATCGAAGCCACGGCGGTCATCGACTGACGCTGGTGTGCGGTCGTTGGGAAGTTACGGACGCGCGTATCGGATATATAGGGCTGTTTGCCGTCCGTAACTTCGCAACGACCCTTAAACGACAGCGGGGCCGGGCCAACGGAACAGGGCGGACCAGAGGAAGCCCTCGCCGAAGTGGGGGGATTCGGCCGGCTCGTCGCGCATCCGGCGCAGTTCGACCTCCGTCAGCCCGGAGAAGATCCAGCGCAGCGACTCGGGTGTGTAGGCGAGGCCGCCCTGGAGTCCCGCCGCGCCGTAGAAGTCGGCGTCCGGCAGCTCGGAGCCCATCGCGCCGGAGGCGAAGCACGTGAGTGCCAGGTGCCCGCCGGGGGCGAGGACACGCTCCACCAGGGCGAGGTAGCTGATGCGGCGGTGGGGCGGCAGATGATGGAAGCAGCCGGAGTCGTGGATCAGGTCGTACGGCCCGGCGGGCGCGTCCTCGGCGAAGGCGTCACCGCAGTGGAAGCGGATGTCCGCCCCGGCCTCGCGGGCCCTTTCCTCCGCCCACGCGATGGCCCCCGGTGACAGGTCCACCGCGTCCACCTCGAAGCCGAGGGAGGCGAGATGGAGCGCGTTGCGCCCCGGACCGCACCCGAGATCGAGCGCGCGCCCCGGGGTGATCAGGCCCCGGTCGAGGTACGAGACGAGGCTCTCGTCGGGCTTCGCCACGAAGAACGGGACGGGCTTCGACCGGTCCGCGTAGAAACTGTCCCACCAGGCGCCCGCCTCGCCCGTCCACCGGTCCGCCTCCGGTGCGAACAGGCTGTCCATGAGCTTCAGTACGTCGTCGACCGAGCGAATGTTCCGGTCCATCCGGACCCCCTTCCCGAGGCTCCCATTCTCAGTGGGATCGCGACATCATGGCAGGTCAGAGGCATGTTGCGGGGTCCCTGGGCGGGTGCGTGCCCGCCTTTCGGGAGGGGGGTGGGCAATGGGGGTGCGGGGTGGGAGGGAGTGCTGCGAGCGGTCCGTCCGTGGGCGCGAACGGGGCACCGGGCGGGGGGCGCAGGTGTTTTTCTCGACCACTTCCCCGACGCCGGGCGACCGCAGGACGATATCTGCCTCGGCTGTCGGGGCGGTCGCGAAGTCACCGGGCTGACGGGCGCCGGGCGACGAAGACGAACTCCTCGACCGGCCGGCCGGGTGCCTCGCGTACGTCCTCCACCTCGAACCACTGGGCGGTCAGGGCCGCCCGCGCCCCGGCCTCGCGGTTGGCACCGCCCGTCGCCGCCGAGCGGCCCGCGCTTCGGCCCACGTGATGTCGGTGCCGCCCGGTACCGTCGCTCCATGTCCACCGTGCCCAATATGGCCGTACTCGAAGGCGTCCTGGAGCGGATCACCTACGCCAACGAGGAGAACGGCTACACCGTGGCCCGCGTCGACACCGGGCGTGGGATGAACGACCTGCTCACCGTCGTCGGTTCGCTGCTCGGTGCGCAGCCGGGCGAGTCCCTGCGGATGGAGGGGCGTTGGGGCTCCCATCCGCAGTTCGGGAAGCAATTCACCGTCGAGAACTACACGACGATCCTCCCCGCCACGATCCAGGGCATCCGCCGCTACCTCGGATCGGGCCTGATCAAGGGCATCGGCCCCGTCATGGCCGACCGCATCACCACGCACTTCGGCGTCGACACCCTGGACATCATCGAGCAGCAGCCCAAGAGGCTCGTCGAGGTGCCCGGCCTGGGACCGAAGCGGACGAAGATGATCGCCGCGGCCTGGGAGGAGCAGAAGGCGATCAAGGAGGTCATGGTCTTCCTCCAGACCGTGGGCGTCTCCACCTCCATCGCCGTCCGCATCTACAAGAAGTACGAGGACGCCTCGATCTCCGTCGTGAAGAACCAGCCCTACCGGCTGGCCGCCGACGTCTGGGGCATCGGCTTCCTCACCGCCGACCGCATCGCCCAGGCCGTCGGCATCCCGCACGACAGCCCGGAGCGGGTCAAGGCGGGGCTGCAGTACGCGCTGTCCCAGTCCACCGACCAGGGGCACTGCTTCCTGCCCGAGGAGCGGCTGATCGCGGACGCGGTGAAGCTCCTCCAGGTGGACACCGGGCTCGTCATCGACTGCCTGGCCGAACTCGCCGAGGACCCGGAGGGCGTCGTACGGGAGAAGGTCCCGGGGCCCGAGGACGGGCAGCCCGTCACCGCCGTGTACCTGGTGCCGTTCCACCGCGCCGAGATCTCCCTCGCCGCCCAGGTGCAGCGCCTGCTGCGTACGCCGGAGGACCGGATGCCGGCCTTCCAGGACGTCGCGTGGGACAAGGCGCTGGCCTGGCTCGCGCGGCGTACGGGAGCCACCCTCGCCCCCGAGCAGGAGGCGGCCGTCCGGCTCGCGCTCAGCCGGAAGGTGGCCGTACTCACGGGTGGTCCCGGCTGCGGCAAGTCGTTCACGGTCCGGTCCGTCGTCGAGCTGGCCCGGGCCAAGAACGCGAAGGTGGTGCTGGCCGCACCCACCGGACGGGCGGCGAAACGGCTCTCGGAGCTGACCGGCGCCGAGGCGTCCACCGTGCACCGGCTGCTGGAGCTGAAGCCGGGCGGGGACGCCGCCTACGACCGGGACCGGCCGCTGGACGCGGACCTGGTCGTCGTCGACGAGGCGTCGATGCTCGACCTGCTGCTCGCCAACAAACTCGTCAAGGCGGTGGCACCCGGTGCCCACCTCCTGCTCGTGGGCGATGTCGACCAGCTTCCCTCCGTCGGCGCGGGGGAGGTGCTGCGGGACCTCCTCGCCGACGGCGGCCCGGTGCCGGCCGTCCGACTGACCACGATCTTCCGCCAGGCCCAGCAGTCCGGAGTCGTCACCAACGCCCACCGGATCAACTCGGGGGTCCCTCCGCTCACCCAGGGGCTGAGCGACTTCTTCCTCTTCGTGGAGGACGAGACGGAGGACGCCGGAGTGCTCGCCGTGGATGTCGCGGCCCGCCGCATCCCCGCCAAATTCGGCCTGAACCCCCGCCGTGACGTGCAGGTTCTCGCCCCCATGCACCGCGGTCCGGCAGGCGCCGGTCATCTCAACGGCCTGCTCCAGCAGGCCATCACCCCCGGCCGCCCCGACCTCCCCGAGAAGCGTTTCGGCGGCCGGGTCTTCCGGGTCGGCGACAAGGTCACCCAGATCCGCAACAACTACGACAAGGGGGAGAACGGCGTCTTCAACGGCACGGTCGGAGTCGTCACCGCCCTCGACACGGACGAGCAGAAGCTCACCGTCCTCACGGACGAGGACGAGGAGATCGTGTACGACTTCGACGAGCTCGACGAGCTCGCCCACGCCTACGCGATGACGATCCACCGCTCCCAGGGCAGCGAATACCCGGCCGTCGTCATCCCCGTCACCACGAGCGCGTGGATGATGTTGCAGCGGAACCTGCTGTACACGGCTGTGACCAGGGCCAAGAAGCTTGTCGTACTGGTGGGTTCGCGCAAGGCCATCGGCCAGGCGGTACGTACGGTTTCCGCAGGCAGACGCTGCACGGCACTGGATTTCCGGCTCCGCGGCGGGTCGGTCGAAGACTTCGCGGAAAAATGATCGATCAAAACGGTGGGAAACATCACTGAGACCTTCCGGAACCGGATTTCAGGGGGCAGGATGAGTAAGTTGGCGGCACTCAGTGCCGTCGGTAGGTCCAATGGACGACCCCGAGTGCACTCTCCTGAGCCAAATGGGGGAGGGTGGAAACAGTCAGGGCACACCTCGAAGAAGAGGCACTACGTCGGTGAGGGATGACGTGAGCGAGCACACCAACAACGCTGTAGTACTGCGGTACGGCGATGACGAGTACACCTACCCGGTGATCGACAGCACCGTCGGCGACAAGGGCTTCGACATCGGGAAGCTCCGGGCCAATACGGGCCTGGTCACGCTGGACAGCGGATACGGCAACACGGCCGCGTATAAATCCGCCATCACCTATCTCGACGGCGAGCAGGGCATCCTGCGGTACCGCGGCTACCCGATCGAGCAGCTCGCGGAGAGCTCGACGTTCCTCGAGGTCGCCTACACGCTGATCAACGGTGAGCTTCCCAAGGTCGACGAGCTGTCGGCCTTCAAGAACGAGATCACCCAGCACACGCTGCTGCACGAGGACGTCAAGCGGTTCTTCGACGGCTTCCCGCGCGACGCCCACCCGATGGCCATGCTGTCCTCGGTCGTCAGCGCGCTGTCCACGTTCTACCAGGACAGCCACAACCCGTTCGACGAGGAGCAGCGCCACCTCTCCACGATCCGGCTGCTGGCCAAGCTCCCGACGATCGCGGCGTACGCGTACAAGAAGTCGATCGGTCACCCGTTCGTCTACCCGCGCAACGACCTCGGCTACGTCGAGAACTTCCTGCGCATGACCTTCTCGGTGCCGGCCCAGGAGTACGTGCCGGACCCGGTCGTCGTCTCGGCGCTGGAGAAGCTGCTCATCCTGCACGCGGACCACGAGCAGAACTGTTCGACCTCCACCGTGCGTCTGGTCGGCTCCTCGCAGGCGAACATGTTCGCCTCGATCTCCGCCGGTATCTCGGCGCTGTGGGGCCCGCTGCACGGTGGCGCCAACCAGTCGGTGCTGGAGATGCTCGAGGGCATCCAGGCCAACGGTGGCGACGTCGACTCCTTCATCCAGAAGGTGAAGAACAAGGAGGACGGCGTCCGCCTGATGGGCTTCGGCCACCGGGTGTACAAGTCCTTCGACCCGCGCGCCAAGATCATCAAGGCTGCGGCCCACGACGTGCTGTCGTCGCTCGGCAAGTCGGACGAGCTGCTCGACATCGCGCTCAAGCTGGAGGAGCACGCGCTCAGCGACGAGTACTTCGTCTCGCGCAACCTCTACCCCAACGTGGACTTCTACACGGGCCTGATCTACCGCGCCATGGGCTTCCCGAGCGAGATGTTCACCGTGCTCTTCGCGATCGGCCGTCTCCCCGGCTGGATCGCCCAGTGGCACGAGATGATCAAGGAGCCGGGATCCCGCATCGGCCGCCCGCGCCAGATCTACACCGGTGAGGTCCTGCGCGACTTCGTCCCGGTCGAGGGCCGCTGAACCAGGCTTCCCCGGAGCCACCGCACCACCTGAAGTACCTCTCGCAGGATCCGGCCCCTCCGGCCGACTGCCTTCGCCCCGCGTGCCGCGCTCGCTGACCAGAGCGCGGTGTCCGGGGCGATTCGGCGTTCCGGGGTTCTCCGCCGGCCCGCCGCGGAGCGCGGGCGCGCCCCGCTCGCTCCAGGCCGCTGAAGCGAGAAACGCCCCGCCGCCGATCCCCCCACGGGTCGACGGTCAGGGCGCTTCCCATATCCCGGAGCGGATTCCCCCCACGGGATCCGGCCGGGCGTCTGCAGGGAGCCGAAGCGCCCGTTGTTTTCCGGTGGTGCCTATTCAGTTCGGTACCGCAGTGCGATCTGCCGGGGTACGTACGCACGGGAGGGCCGCTCAAAGCTCCCCGGTGCACGTGCCCCGGCCAACGCTTGCCAGGAGCGTCCCCCAAGACACTCCATCGGACGTCCCCCAAGACATCCTTGGCATCGCACTCTTAGACTCACCAACCCATCAGATGGTTACCCTCGAATCGGTGTGATCTAAGTCTCTTTGTGGAAATTACGTGAAGGAGCGCAACCGCAGACTGTTCGTCACGACGAAGACCGACGAAAACGCCATAGCCGCACCTGCGATCATGGGGCTGAGCAGCCCGAACGCAGCCAAAGGCAGTGCGGCCACGTTGTAGCCGAAGGCCCAGAAGAGGTTGCTTCTGATGGTGGACAGCGTACGCCGTGACAGCCGAATGGCGTCAGCGGCCACCTTAAGATCTCCACGAACCAGCGTGAGATCGCTCGCTTCGATCGCCGCGTCCGTCCCGGTACCCATCGCCAGGCCCAGATCGGCCACGGCGAGTGCCGCCGCGTCGTTGACCCCGTCACCCACCATCGCCACGGACCGGCCTTCGGCCTGAAGGCTCCGGACGACGGCCACCTTGTCCTCGGGCATGACCTCCGCGTGGACCTCGTCGATCCCGACCGCGCGGGCCACCGCGTCCGCCACGGCCCGGTTGTCCCCGGTCAGCAGAATGGGCCTGAGGCCCAGCGCCCTCAGTTCCGCGACGGCTGCCGGGCTGCTGTCCTTCACCGCGTCGGCGACCTCCAGCACCCCCCGCGCCTTCCCGTCCCAGGCGACGACTACGGCCGTACGGCCCTGCTCCGCGGCGCCCGCCATGGCGTCGGCCAGGGCCGGCGGGAGCGTGATGCCCGCGTCGGCGAGCAGCCGGGGCCGGCCGGCCAGGACCTGGTGCCCCTCGACAATGCCGCGTACCCCGAGACCGGGGACGTTGGTGAAGGACCCGACGGCGGGCAGGCCCGCGGCCGTGCGTTCGGCGGCCCCGGTGGCGACGGCCTGCGCCAGGGGGTGCTCGGAGGCGCGCTCCAGGGCACCCGCGAGACGGAGCACGTCGGCCTCGGTCGTCCCGGCGGCCGTGTGGACGGCACCCAGGGTCATACGGCCGGTGGTCACGGTCCCCGTCTTGTCGAGGACGATCGTGTCGACCCGGCGGGTGGTCTCCAGGACTTCGGGGCCCTTGATGAGGATGCCGAGCTGCGCACCGCGCCCGGTGCCGACCATGAGGGCGGTGGGCGTCGCGAGCCCGAGGGCGCAGGGGCAGGCGATGATCAGGACGGCCACGGCGGCGGTGAACGAGGCGGTGATGTCGTCGGTGGCGAGCAGCCAGGCGACCAGTGTGGCCAGGGCGATCAGCAGCACCACGGGCACGAACACCGCGGAGATCCGGTCCGCGAGGCGCTGGGCGGCGGCCTTTCCGTTCTGGGCTTCCTCGACGAGCCGGGCCATCCGGGCCAGCTGGGTATCGGCGCCGACTCGGGTGGCCTCGACGACGAGCCGCCCGGACATGTTGAGCGTCGCCCCGGCGACGAAGTCGCCCACGGCGGTGTCCACCGGCACGGACTCGCCGGTGAGCCTCGAGGCGTCGACGGCCGAGGACCCCTCGACGACGGCGCCGTCCGTGGCGATCTTCTCGCCGGGGCGGACGACGAATCGGTCGCCGACGACGAGCCTGCCGACCGGGACGCGTACCTCCGCCCCGCCGCGCAGGACGCTCACGTCCTTGGCGCCCAGGTGCATCAGCGCCCGCAGGGCGGAGCCCGCCTTCCGCTTGGACCGTGCCTCCAGGTAGCGGCCCAGCAGGATGAAGCTGACGACTCCGGCCGCCACCTCCAGGTAGATCGTGGAAGCGGGGTCGGAGCGGGTGACGGTGACGTCGAACCCGTGCCGCATTCCCGGCATGCCCGCGTCACCCAGGAACAGCGCCCACACGGACCAGCCGAACGCGGCGAGGGTGCCCACCGACACGAGGGTGTCCATCGTCGCGGCGCCGTGCCGCAGATTGGCCCAGGTGGCGCGGTGGAAGGGCAGGCCGCCCCAGACGACGACGGGGGCCGCGAGCGTGAGGGAGAGCCACTGCCAGTTGTCGAACTGCAGGGCGGGGATCATGGCCATCAGGACGACCGGCACGGAGAGCGTCACCGAGACGATCAGACGCTGACGCAGTACGGCGAGGGCTTCGGCGGCCGAACGGTCGGCCGGGCTCTCCTCGGCGGTGCCTGCGCCGTCGGGCCCATGGGTGCCGGTGGTGCTGGTGGTGCTGGTGGGATCGAGGGTGCTGGTGGTGTAGGTGGAATCGAGAGTGCTGGTGGTCCCCGCTGTCCCGGCGGGTTCGTCGGCCCGATCGGTCCCCCCGGCTTCCCCGGTGCGGGGTGAGGTGTCGCTCGGACGCGGCGCAGGGGCCGGCGCCAGGGCCGCGCGGGGGACGGGCCGCGCGGTGTAACCGGTCTTCTCGACGGTGGCGACGAGGTCGTCGAGCGTGGTGCCCGGTGTGAAGGAGACGCGGGCCTTCTCGGTCGCGTAGTTGACGGTGGCGGTGACACCGTCCATGCGGTTGAGCTTCTTCTCCACGCGGGCCGCGCACGAGGCGCAGGTCATCCCGCCGATCGTGAGCTCGGCCTGGGAGGTCTCCGCCGCCGGGACCTCGGCTGCCGTGGTGCTGACCATGTCCGGACTCCTGGGTGAAGCAGGTCGGGCCGTTCCCCACCAGTATCCGCTTGTCCTGGTGACGAACCGGCCCGACGGCAGGTGAGGGGGACAGGTCCGGTCACCGGACCTGTTCCGCGCGGTGGGGCGGGACGGCTCAGGCCAGGCCCACGAGCTCGTAGCCCGCCTCGTCGACGGCGGCGCGCACGGCGTCCTCGGGGAGCGGGGCGGCGGACACCACGGTCACCCGGCCGTCGGCGGCCTCGGCCTTCACCGAGGTGACTCCCTCGATGCCGGAGATCTCCTCCGAGACGGCCCCTTCGCAGTGGCCGCAGGTCATGCCCTTCACCTCGTACACGGCGGTGACGCCGCCGATCCGGACCTCCGCCGCCCCGTCCTGGCAGGAACCGGTGGACGAGCAGCAGGAACCGGTGGCCCGGGGGGTATCGGTTTCGGCGGTCATGTCGTTCTCCTCTTCGCAGGCACATGGACGTGGCGCGAGGGGACACCGGGAAGCCCGGTGCGTCCACCCACACCACAGACTATACCCCTAGGGGGTATCGATTTCCTGCGGTGGAGGCCCGGGGCGCGGGTCACAGACCAGCGGTTCCAGATAGCGGTACATCACCGTCTTCAACTCCCTGATGTACGCCTCCCGTTCGGTTCCCTCATGGGCCATGATCAGGTCGAGGCCGGCCTGGAAGAGGGTGAAGGACATGCTCGCGATGCGGTGGGCCCGGTCGGCGGGGAGCTCCGGCAGATAGGCGCCGAGCAACTGCTCGGTCCTGGTGAGCATCGTGGCGTGCAGGGCGTCGTGCCCCTGGGTGATGACGCCCGGAATCTCCGAGCCGTGGGCGAGGACGGTGAAGGCGGGGTTCTCGCAGTTGAAGGCGATCAGCGGGTCGAGGACCGTGTCCAGGATCCGGTCGAGCGGGAGCTCGAGGTCGCCGGGGGAGAAGGCGGCCCCGTATATCTCCTGCCAGCGGTGCAGCAGCTGGTCGCCGAGCTCGATGGCGATGGCTTCCTTGTTGGGGAAGAACTGGTAGAGCGTGCCCGGTGAGACGCCCGCCTCGCGGGCGATGGCGTTGGTGCTGGCCCCGTTGTAACCGCTGACGCAGAAGACGCGGGCGGCGGCCTTGAGCAGCTGGGCGATGCGGGCCTCGCCGCGCGCCTGGCGGCGGCGCGGCTTGGCGGCCCCGGTGTCCGGGGCGGCCTTGGTGCCTGGGGTGCCCTCGGTGTCCGAGATGGCCCCGGTGTCCGGGGCGCGCTCGGTGTCCGGGGTGCCCTTGGCTGTGCCGCCCGCCTCGGCTCCGCGGTCTCGCGCGCCCCCTTCGTCCCGCTCGCCGCTCCGTGTGGGCGCAGCGGCCTTCCCTGTTCCGGCCTCCGGCACGGTCTATCCCCAGCTTTCAAGACGCGGTTGACAAATACGAGAGGTCACTCGCATTCTGAAGAAACGCGAGCGAGGTCTCGTGTTTGCCAGTGTAAGTGGCAACGACTGACCCGTGCTGCCTTGTGCTGCCCGGGTCTGGGTGAAGGGGACACCGCACCATGTCGGAAGTCAACAGCCCGGAGCGTGTCGGGGGCTGGACCCGCCTCGTCACCGCGCGACCACGGCTTTCCCTGCTGACAGCCCTGGTGATCACGGCGCTCGCGGTGTTCGCGGGGAGCGGGGTGGCGGACCGGATGGGCAGCGGCGGATGGGAGGCCCCCGACGCCGAGTCGACGTACACGACCCAGGTGCTGGAGCGTGAGTTCCCCGCTTCCCGGCCCAATCTGCTGTTGCTGGTCGACAGCGGCAGCGCCTCCGTCGACGACCCCGCCGTGGCCGCGGAGGCCGCCCGCCTCACGGAGCGCCTTGCCGGTGAGAAGGGGATCACGGGCGTCGGTTCGTACTGGCGGACGACATCCCCGGCCCTGCGCTCCGAGGACGGGCACCAGGCGATCGTCGCCGCCCGGATCGAGGGGGACGAGAAGGCCACCGGGGAGATCCTCGACCGGATAGCCCCCGCCTACCGGGGTGTGTACGGACCGGTGGAGGTCTCCGTCGGCGGGCCCGTCGCCGTGCGGCACGAGATGCAGACCATCATCCAGGAGGACCTGCTCAGGGCCGAGCTCATCGCCCTGCCGGTGACGCTGGTCCTGCTGGTCATGGTCTTCGGGAGCGCGATCGCCGCGCTGCTGCCCCTCGGTGTCGGCATCGTCGCGATACTGGGGGCCAACGCGGTGCTGCGCGGCATCACCGAGTTCACCGATGTCTCGGTCTTCGCCCAGAACCTCACCACAGCCCTCGGCCTCGGGCTCGCCATCGACTACGCCCTGTTCATCGTGCGCCGGTTCCGCGAAGAGCTCGCAGCCGGAGCGGACACCCGGGCGGCGATCGGCACCACCCTGCGCACGGCGGGACGCACGGTGCTCTTCTCCGCGCTGACGGTGGCGGTGTCGTTGGCGGCGCTGATGGTCTTCCCGCAGTACTTCCTGCGCTCGTTCGCCTACGCGGGCATCGCCGTGGTGCTGCTGGCGGCAGCGGCCGCCCTGACCCTGCTGCCGGCCGCGCTGATGCTGCTCGGACCTCGGGTCAACTCCCTGGACCTGCGCAAGCTGCTGCGCCGCCACAAGGGCGGAAGGCCTCCCGCGGCGGAGCCTGCCGAGGGCACGGGCAGGGGATGGGCCAGGTTCGCGGTACTCGTGATGCGCAGGGCGCCGCTCTTCGCCGTCGTCACCACGGTCGGGCTCGTCCTGCTGGGGCTGCCCTTCCTCGGGGTGAAGTTCGGTACGGCGGACGACCGTCAGCTGCCCGCGAGCGCGGAGTCCCGCGTCGTCCAGGAGCACATACGGGACGCCTTCCCCGGCAGCCCGGGCGGCGGCCTGGAAGTGCTCGCCGAAGGGGCGGCGACGCCCGCCCAGTACGCCGACTTCCGCAGCAGGATCGCCGCGCTCCCCGGAGTGCAGCGGGTCGACGGCCCGGTCACCGGTGACGGGTCCGCGTACTTCGGCGTACTGCCCGAGGGGGAGTCCGTCGGGCAGGAGGCCCAGCAGCTGGTCAGGGAGCTCCGGGCCGAGACCGCCCCGTTCGACACGTCGGTGACCGGCGCGGCTGCCGTACTGGTCGACTCCAAGGACGCCATAGCCGACCGGCTGCCATGGGCTGTGGGGATCATCGTCGTCGTCACCCTGCTGCTGGTCTTCCTGCTGACCGGCAGCGTGCTCATCCCCGTCCAGGCGGTCGTGCTCAACGCCCTCAGCCTGACCGCGATGTTCGGAGCGGTCGTCTGGGTCTTCCAGGACGGACACCTGTCCGGGCTGCTCGCCTTCACCAGCACCGGGGACATAGAGACGACCCTGCCCGTGCTGATGTTCTGCGTCGCCTTCGGCCTCTCCATGGACTACGGCGTCTTCCTTCTCTCCCGGATCAAGGAGGAGCACGACCGTACGGGCGACCACGAGCACTCGGTGACGTTCGGCCTGCGGCACACCGGCGGCCTGATCACCGCCGCCGCCGTGATCCTGGCGGTGGTCATGGTGGCCATCGGCACATCACGGGTCACCAACACCAAGATGCTCGGGCTCGGGATCGCGCTCGCCGTGCTCATGGACGCCATGGTGGTGCGCAGCCTGTTGGTTCCGGCCGTGATGAAGCTGACGGGCCGGTTCACCTGGTGGGCGCCCGCACCGCTGCGCGCCTTCCACCGGCGGTTCGGGCTGAGTGAGGGGGAGCCGGCCCGGACGCCCTCCGGCGGCCCGTCCGCCGAGGAGATATCCGGGCCCGAGGGCCAGGAGCGGGACAAGATCATGGCCGGGGCGTAGATTCGCCGGATCCGACAGCCGACACACGGCAGTCGACACACGGCAGTCGACACACGGCAGTCAATCCCCGGCAGTCGATGGACGGCAGCTGATCCACGGCAGTCGGTTCACGACGCGACGGCGGATCCACGCCGGTCGACGCACGGGAGTTGATCCACGGGAGGCGGGGCCGATGCGAGCAGTGGTGTTCGAGGAGTTCGGGCGGGAGGCCCATGTCCAGGACCTTCCGGATCCCGCACCCTCCGCAGGGGGAGTCGTGGTCCGGGTCGGGGCGACCGGGCTGTGCCGGAGCGACTGGCACGGGTGGATGGGCCACGACCCGGACATCGTCCTCCCGCACGTCCCCGGCCACGAACTGGCGGGAGTGGTCGAGGCGGTGGGCTCCGGAGTGCACAACTGGCGCCCGGGAGACCGGGTCACCGTGCCCTTCGTCTGTGCCTGCGGCCGGTGCGCCGCCTGCGCGGCGGGTGCCCAGCAGGTCTGCGAGCGGCAGACCCAGCCCGGCTTCACCCACTGGGGATCGTTCGCCGAGTACGTGGCACTGGAGGAGGCCGACGTCAACCTCGTCGCCGTCCCCGACGGGTTGTCCTTCGGTACGGCGGCCGGGCTCGGATGCCGGTTCGCCACGGCGTTCCGGGCCGTGGTCGGCCAGGGGCGCGTCGCGCCGGGGGAGTGGGTCGCCGTCCACGGCTGCGGCGGGGTCGGGCTGTCGGCCGTGATGATCGCGGTCGCGTGCGGCGCCCGGGTCGTCGCGGTCGACGTGTCCCCGCACGCCCTGGAGCTGGCCCGGGCCTTCGGAGCCGCAGAGTGCGTGGACGCCTCCGCGCACCCCGCCGGCGCGGACGCGGCCGTACGCGAACTGACCGGTGGCGGTGCGCACCTGTCGCTCGACGCACTGGGCTCCCCGGTCACCTGTGCCGCGTCCGTGCGGAGCCTGCGCAGGCAGGGCCGCCACATCCAGGTCGGGCTGTTGCCCTCGGCGGCCGGAGACCCCGTCGTGCCCATGGCGCGGGTGATCGGCCTGGAGCTGGAGATCCTCGGCAGCCACGGCATGGCCGCGCACGACTACCCGCCGATGATGGACATGGTGCGGGCCGGCACCCTGCGCCCCGATCTGCTGGTGACCTCCACCATCGCCCTGGACGCCGCCCCGGCGGCACTCGCCGCCATGGGCGGGGCGCCCGGGGCGGGCGTGACGATCATCGAACCCGCGAAGCGGACCTGATCGAGCGGCGAAGGGGACCTGGTCGAGCGGCGAAGCTGGTCCGACCAGCCGGTGAAGCGGACCTGATCGTTCAGCGGCCCCGGTTGCTGGGCCGGGAAGCGATCCAGGCGAGGACGGTGTCCACGTACCAGTAGGGCTTTCCGTGCTGGACGTCGTCAGGAGGGGGAAGGAGCCCGTGCTTGCGGTACGAGCGGACGGTGTCCGGCTGGACCCGGATGTGCGCGGCAATGTCCTTGTACGACCAGAGCCTTCTGTCCGTCATGAATGACACCTCTCTCTGCCCCCGTACTCTGCGCGCCGCGTTCTCTGTCCCGTTGAACGACGAGGTCGCGGACCGGGCAGGGGGCGCCGCGAGCCTGTGACACAAGTCATGCGGAACGCGTACATATGTGACGGAGAGGTGACTGCTGTGGCGAGTGGGGCCGCGGAGCAGGGAGGGGATCAGACGGAGGGCCGGGCCGGGCCGCAGGTGCGGAGGAACTCGCGGGTGCGGCGGGCGATGGGCAGCGGCTTGTCGGGCGGGCAGGGATACATGTCCTGCTCGACGATGGCGAACAGGTCCCGGCCCAGGGCGCGCGCGGCGTCCAGCACGGGCTCCAGCGCGGGGACCCCGCCGGGCGGCTCGCACATCACCCCGCGCGCCACCGCCGGGCCGAACGGCACCTCGTTCGCCACCACATCGGCGAGGATCCCGGGGTCGACCTGCTTGAGGTGCAGATAGCCGATGCGCTCGGCGTAGGTCTCGACGAGTTTCACGCTGTCCCCGCCGCAGTACGCGTAATGGCCGGTGTCGAGGCAGAGCGAGACCAGGTCCGGGTCGGTGGCGTCGAGGAAACGGTTGACGTTCTCCTCGGTGTCGATGTGTGTGTCGGCGTGCGGGTGCACCACGATCCGCAACCCGTAACGGTCCCGCACCTCGCGGCCCAGCCGCTCCGTCTGGGTGGTGAGGTCGCGCCACTGTGCCGCCGTGAGCGTGCGGTCCTCCAGTACCTCCCCGGTCTTGTCGTCCCGCCAGAACGACGGGATGACCACCAGGTGTCCGGCGCCCATCGCCCGGGTGAGTGCCGCGATGCCGGCGACATGCGCCCAGGTCCGGTCCCAGACGTCCGGCCCGTGGTGCAATCCCGTGAAGACGGTGCCCGCGGAGACGGTGAGGCCGCGGCGGGTGGTCTCGTCCGCGAGCCGGGCGGAGTCGGTCGGCAGATAGCCGTACGGGCCGAGCTCGATCCACTCGTAGCCCGCCTCGGAGACCTCGTCGAGGAACCGGTCCCAGGGCACCTGCCGCGGATCGTCGGGGAACCAGACCCCCCACGAGTCGGGTGCCGAACCGATGCGGATGCGGGCCGGAGAGGGCACGGAGGAGGTCATATCGCCCACCCTCCAGCCCTCGGAGGGGAGTGTCAAGAGTTCGTCCGAATGTCCGGACAAAGTGTTGACAGGGTTCCGGAGGGGGGCTAGACCTGGGGGCAGCCGAAGGGATGCGTATGCCTGAGCCGTACGACGTGATCACCATGGGGCGCATCGGGGTGGACATCTACCCGCTGCAGACCGGCGTACCGCTGGCCCGGGTCGAGACCTTCGGGAAGTTCCTCGGCGGCTCGCCGTCCAACGTGGCGGTGGCCGCCGCCCGGCTCGGACGCCGGACCGCTGTGATCACCCGGACCGGCCGGGACGCCTTCGGCGACTACCTCCACCAAGAGCTCGGCACGCTCGGTGTGGACGCCCGGTGGGTGACGGCCGTCCAGGAGTACCCGACACCGGTCACCTTCTGCGAGATCTTCCCGCCGGACGACTTCCCCCTCTACTTCTACCGGCAGCCCAAGGCGCCCGACCTGGAGATCCGCGCCGAGGAGCTCGACCTGGACGCGGTGCGGGCGGCCCGGATCTTCTGGATGACCGGCACCGGACTCTGCGCGGAACCCAGCCGCGGCGCGACCCTCACCGCGCTCCGCGCCCGGAGCGCGGCACGCGGGGTGGGCGCGGGGGAGGCGGAGGGCCCGCGCGCCACGGTCTTCGACCTCGACTGGCGCCCCATGTTCTGGGACACCGGGGATGGGGACGGAGGGGACAGGAACAGGGAGGACGCGGACCGGGGGGCCGGGGCGCGGTCGGCCGCCGCCCGGTACCGCGAGGCACTCGCCCATGCCACGGTCGCCGTCGGCAATCTGGACGAGTGCGAGATCGCCACCGGCGAACGCGAACCGTACGCGGCCGCCCGCGCACTGCTCGCCGCCGGGGTCGAGCTCGCCGTCGTCAAACAGGGCCCCGCGGGTGTCCTCGCCGTTCACCGCGACGGCACCACCGCGGAGATCCCTCCCCTCCCCGTGGAGGTCGTCAACGGACTGGGCGCCGGGGACGCGTTCGGCGGCGCCCTCTGCCACGGGCTGCTCGCCGGCTGGGACACCGCACGCATCATGCGGTACGCCAACGCCGCCGGAGCCGTCGTCGCCTCCCGCCTCGCCTGCTCGTCCGCGATGCCGTTCCCGTACGAGGTCGAACAGGCCCTCGCCGACGGTGCGGTCAAGGCGACGGCACCCCCCGGACCGGCAGCAGCCCCCCGACCCCCCGGACCGGCAGCAGCCCCCCGACCCCCCGGACCGGCAGCAGCCCCCCGACCCCCCGGACCGGCAGCAGCCCCCCGACCCCCCGGACCGG
>NZ_JBHXRD010000015.1:0-66328 GCF_042717325.1 Streptomyces sp. NPDC058637
GTTTTTTTTTTGGGTGTTGTTTTTTTTTTTTTTATCCTCCCCCCCCCCCGGTGGGGGGGGTGGGGGGGGGGGGGGGGGGGGGGCCCCCCCCCGCGGCCGCCGTACGTCCGTGTCCGGCTCTCACCGGGTTCGGTCGCCGCACACCGCGGCGGTGCCGTCATCGCCCCGTCGTACGTACGCCGTCCGAGCCGCCCGCACACCGCAGGGCCCGAGCCGACCGGCTCGGGCCCTGTCGTGTACTCGGTACTCCGGCCACGACGCCCGCCCCTGAGGCCGGCACCACTCGCGCATGCCGTCCTCGGCCGAGGTGCGGACCACGTCCCGCCCGCGGCCGTGCGTACCGACCGGAGTCAGTAGCGCAGTTCCGCCGTCACCAGGCAGCGCTTCACCCGGGAGACCGAGCGCGGGTTGTCCATGGGCACCTGGATGGTCTTGGACGCTCCGGCGTCGACCTCGACCTCGGCCTCACCCGTGTCGACGGTCAGGCCCTTGGCGTCGACGAACGTCACGTCCACCTCGTACACGTGCGTGACCGCCGCGGTCGAGCGGATCTCGACCGACGAGGAGGTCGTCGCACGGCGCTTGCCCTTCTTGGGCGACACGCAGCGGATCACGCGCAGGGCGGGCGACTCCGAGGCGGTCGGGCCGGGGGCGGCCGACTCGTACGTGGAGCCTCCGGACGAGCTCGACGAGCTGTCGTAGTCGTCATCGTCGTAGTCGTCAGAGCTGCCGTTGCTCTTCTTCGAGTTGGAGCAACCGCCGTCGCTCGATCCGCCGCTCTTGCCGCTGCGGCTCTTGCCTCCGCTGCTGGAGGTCGAGAATCCGGTGAGCGCGAGCACCACCACGACCAGAACCGCTGCGAACCTGATCCGCCGCCGCATCATCGATGCAGCCCCCCTTGTTGTCGTCGGCCACCCGGCCGTCACGCAGCCGCGCGACACCGTAACGCACAGCCTCTCCCGCCCAGACCCTCGGCCCGGTCATGGCCCTGTCACGGTCTGGTCATGGTCTCCGGATGGCAGGGGTGAGGGGCCCGGCGTAGCGTCGAGCCGGGGAGCGGTGCAGTTCCGTGCGTGGCGCGCAGGCCCGGGAGGCCGACCATGATCCGCAATGTCCTCGGTTCCGTCCTCGCCCTGCTGGGCGCGGCGGCGGCCGTTCAGAGCCCCTTCCGCGGCTGGTACGGCGACCGCCTCGGGCGGGACTTCCGTGTCCAGGACCTCTTCGAGGGCATCGGCGACGTGTCGTCCGCCGTGCTGGGCTCGATCCTGCTGCCGTTCCTCTTCGCCGCCCTGGTCGCCCTGGTGGGCGTGGTGCTGCGGTCGCGCTGGGTCGTGGCCGTTGCGGGGCTGATCGCGCTCGGGTTCACCGTGCTGTGGATGGTCCGGCAGGGCCAGGCGGCGGGCGGTCTGGCGGTCGTCGGCGACGGTTCCGGGCTCGGATGGGGCGTGGCGCAGGCGCTGGGCGGCGGGGTGCTGCTCCTGCTGGGAGCGCTGGTGATGTCCGGGCGGCGCGCACGGACGAGGCGTAAGAACGATCCGTACCCCGTGCCGACCGACGCCCATCCGGACACCTGGCCGCCGACGCAGGAACCGGGACCGTCGGCGCAGACGTCGCCGTGGCCGGAGCCGGAGGCCGATCCGTACACAGGACCGCACACGGGACCGCGTACGGGTCCGCACGGCGACCCGTACGCGGGGCCGGGTACGGGTCACCACCGGGCGCCGCGGGCGGACGAGGACACGGCCTCGTACCCGGTGGTCCCGGACGAGGACCGCGACCGTTACCACCCGCCGCACCCCTGAGACGCGGGTCAGGCGCGGGCTCGGTTCCCCGTACCGGTCCCCTTCAGCGCGTCCAGCGCGTACACGCAGCGGTCCTTGCTGCACGCGTACACGACCCCCGCCTCGGCCACCGGTGAGCCCGTGATCTCGCCGCCGGTGGCGAGCTTCCAGCGCAGCTGGCCGCCCGCCGCGTCCAGCGTGTACAGCACGTGGTCGGCCGAGCCGAAGTGGACCCGGCCGTCCGCGACCACCGGCGCTCCGACCACTTCGCCGCCCGCCGCGAACCGCCATTTCGGTGTGCCCGTCACCGCGTCCAGCGTGTACAGCGCGCTGCCGCTGCCGACGTGCACGTTGCCCGCCGTGACCAGCACCGGCTCGATGGACTGCCGGGACTCCGTCGCGATCCGCCACCGGTCCTTGCCGGTCGAGGCGTCCAGCGCGTACACGGTGCCGAGGTAGTCGGCGAGGTACACCCCGCCCCCCGTGACCGCGGGTCCGGGCGCGAAGGCGGGCGGCGAGAGGAAGACGGCCGGCGACTCGAAGTGCCAGCGCACCCGGCCCGAGACCGTGTCCACGGCCAGCACCCGGGTGCCCGCGGCGACGTACACGAAGCCGTCCGGCGCCGGTGTCACCCGTACGGGCACGCCGCCGCAGGAGGCCGCGTCACCGATCGGGTACGACCACCGCTCCATGCCCGTGCGCGCGTCCACGGCCCGCAGCCGGGCGTCCTGCCACAGGTACACCACGCCGTCGTGGAGGACCGGCCCGGCCTCCGGCGTCTCGAAGTCCGTCTGGGCGCCCCTGGCCTCCCACAGCTTCTCGCCGCTGGACGCCTCCCACGCCTGTACGCCGCCGCCGCGCGTCCCGGTCACGACGGTGCCCCGGTCGGCCTTCAGCGAGTACACCCACGCGTCGGTCCGCAGCCGCCACCGCTCGGCCCCCGTCGCCGCGTCCAGCGCGTACAGGGACGGACCGTCCGAGGCGTGGATCCTGCCCCCGTCGACGGCCATCGCCCAGGCCACGTCCCTGGTCTTGAACTGGCGCCGCCCGTTGCCCACATCCAGGGCGTGGACCTCGAAGGACGTCACGTACAGCAGGTCGCCGACGACGACGGGAGTGCCCCAGACGTCGTTCGACATGCGGAAACGCCACGGCCGCCAGCGCTCCGGCGCGGCGGGCGACGTCTCGGGGGACGGCATGGGCGCGGGCACCGGAGCCGTCGCGTGACCGGCGGCGCCGTTCAGCCCGGCGGGCGGGCGGACCCAGCCGGTCGCCGGGTCGGCGTGCGCGGCGGCGGCGCCCCGCACGTCCACCGGGCGCGGGCCGGGACCGATCGGCAGCTTCGCCCCGGCCAGCCGCACCGGACCGCCGTCGGCCGCCGGGCCGGGCGCGGTGCGCACGTCGCCGCGCCAGGCCCCGTCCGCGTCGGCGCCCGGCGGCGGCTGCGACGGGGGCGGCGGCACGACGACCGGGGCGGGTACGGCGGCGATCGCACGCCCGCCGCCGCGCCGCTGCTCGATCATCGCGGTGGCGAGGGTCGGCAGCCAGGCCGAGGCCGTACCGCTGTCGTCGCTGCCGGAGGCGAACAGATGGGGGGCCAGCTGGGCCTGCAGGTCCGCCGGGCTGGGCCGCCGCGTCGCGTCCATCTGCATGCAGGACTCGATTAGCGGTCTCAGGTCGTCGGGCAGCCCCTCCGTGTCGGGCCCTTCCCGCAGCAGCATGAACACGGTCTCGACCGGATTCGCCCCGTGGAAGGGCGCGTGCCCCGTCGCCGCGAAGACCAGGGTCGAGCCGAGCGAGAAGATGTCGCTGGCCCCTGTCACGCTGCGCGAGTCGCGGGCCTGCTCGGGAGACATGTACGCGGGCGTGCCCACCGCCACGTTCGTCATGGTCAGCCGGGTGTTGGAGACACCGGACGCGATACCGAAGTCGATCACCCGCGGCCCGTCCTCGACCACGAGCACGTTGGACGGCTTCAGGTCACGGTGGACGAGGCCGGCCCCGTGGATCGACTGGAGGGCCTCGGCGATACCGGCGGCCAGCCAGCGCACGGCCTGCGTCGGCATCGGCCCGCACTCACTCACTATCTCCTCGAGCGAGGGCGCGGGGACGTAGGCGGTCGCCAGCCACGGCACGGCCGCCCGGGGGTCGGCGTCCACCACGGCGGCGGTGTAGAAACCGCTGACGGCGCGGGCGGCCTCCACCTCACGCGTGAAGCGGACCCGGAACAGCTGGTCCTCGGCCAGTTCCGTACGGACCGTCTTGATCGCCACCCGACGGCCCGACGCCGATCGTGCGAGATAGACCAGCCCCATGCCGCCGGCGCCGAGCCGTCCCAGCACCTCGAACGGGCCGATCCGCCTCGGGTCATGCTGCGTCAGCTGCTCCACTTGCCTGCCACCTCCCCGTACGGGCCTCAGGAACAGAAGCCCGCGAAATCCCGCCCTGTGCAGCGTCTCACCACTCGGCACCACCTGGCGGTGCGCACCCCGATTGTTGCTGGCTCGGGGCCCGGTTGCGAACCCGGGTGCGGAACGGGGTGGCTTGTGACACTCCATCCCTTTCAGGACAGCCCCCGGAACGGCCGCGTAACGGCTACGGAAGCAGTTCGGTCGGCTGCAGGACCGCGAAGGCGGCGCCCTGGTCGTCCTGGAGGACCGCCATCCGCCCGTACGGGATGTCGAAGGGCGGAGCCGAGATCCGGCCACCGAGGCGTACGGCGGTCTCGGCCGCGCGGACGCAGTCGGCCACGGCGAAGTAGCTGAGGAAGTAGCTGGGCAGCATCTCGGGGAACGCGTCCGTGATGACGCTGCGGCCGCCGATCGCGGTGTCGGGTCCCGGCTCGGTTCCCGCCGGGGACCACATGCGGAATTCGGCCCCGGCCTCCGCCGCTCCCGGGTCGCCGCCCGGGGCCCCGCCGAGGTCCAGGTCCGTCCCCAGGAAGCCGAAGACCTCCTCGTAGAAGGGGTCCACGCGCTCCGGCCGCCGGGTGTGGACCTCGGTCCAGCAGAAGGCGCCGGGCTCGTTCCGCTTCTCGAAGCCGGCACGGTCGCCCGCCTGCCAGAGGCCGAAGACCGCACCGCCGGGGTCGACCGCCTGGGCGAGGATGCCGGCCCTGCCCGCCCGCACCGGATCGGTGATCACCTGGCCGCCCGCCTCGCGGATCCGGGCGACGGTGGCACGGATGTCGTCGGTGGAGAAGTAGACGCCCCACGTGGTCGGCATGCGGCCGTCCCGCTTCGCGGCGAGGGCGGCGACGAGCTTCCCTTCGCTGTACGCGTCGGCGAACGGCATGCCGTCCCCCGCCCGGAAGGTCCACCCGAAGAGCCCGCCGTAGAAGCGCTTGCCCGCTTCGAGGTCGGCGAGCTGCACATCCACCCAGCACGGCACGGATTGTGCGAATGCGGCCATGGCCCCGGGTCCTTCCGTAGCGGTGACGCCCGTCACAGTCAACGTAGCGTCGTGGGCCGCGCGGCGCGCCCCGGGGCACTTCCGCACATCAAAATAGAACGTTCGCCCGAATCGTGAAGATTCGATGACCCGGTGGACAAGAGTTGTCCACCGAAGTTATCCACAGGCTGTTGATAAGACCATCGCATCGAGACCCTTCATGGAGGGCCCCGCCGAGCGCCCGCCCCGGCCCCACGAGGCCCCGGGGCCAACCCCCGGCCCTTCCGGTAGCCGTCGTGAAGAGCGCCCGCGCGCCGCCGGAAAAACCCCTGTTCACCCCGCCCCGGCTGGTCCGTTCCCCATTTGCAGTCGGTCAGATCGCGCTCGGATCCGCCCTCGGTAAGCTGACGGCATGACAGGACAAGTGCGCACCGTCGACGGCCGCGTGGCCGGTCGGCGAGGTCAGGCGACGCGGCAGAAGCTGCTCGACTGCCTCAGCGAAATGCTCAGCGCCTCTCCCTACCGGGACGTCAAAGTCATCGACGTGGCCCGGAAGGCAGGGACTTCACCCGCGACGTTCTACCAGTATTTCCCCGACGTCGAGGGCGCCGTCCTCGAACTCGCCGAGGAAATGACCAAGGAGGGCAGGGGGCTGACCGAACTGGTCGCCGGACGCTCCTGGGTCGGCAAGGCAGGATGGCAGAGCGCCGAAGAACTCGTCGAGGGATTCCTCGACTTCTGGCGCCGCCACGACGCGATCCTCCGCGTCGTCGACCTCGGCGCGGCCGAGGGCGACAAGCGGTTCTACAAGATCCGCATGAAGATCCTCAGTTCGGTCACCGGCTCCCTGACGGACTCGATCAAGGAGCTCCAGGCCAAGGGCAAGGTCGACAAGGACGTCAGCCCGGCGGCGGTGGCCGGTTCCCTCGTCGTCATGCTGTCCGGGGTCGCCTCCCACCAGAAGGGCTTCACCACCTGGGGCGTGAAGCAGGCCGAACTCCGCCCGAACCTGGCCCTGTTGGTACACCTGGGCATCACCGGCAGGAAGCCGGCCAGGTAGGCGCCCGCCAGGACTCCCGCATACGCCGGGCGCCGCGGGACCTTCCGCGGTTCCCCACGTCCTGTCTCACCGACGGCGGACCACCCGCGTGGTCCGCCGTCGGCGTTCCCGGACACGAGCTGCGGCGCACGCCTGCCCGCGCCCGCGTGTCCACACGCCCTCCCGCGCCCGCTTTCCCGCACACACCGGGCGAACGGCCGCGCGACGCTGTGGAATGGGTCCATGACCGATGCACAGAAGACGTTCCGCGACCTGCTCCACGCCCAGCGCGTCTGGGACGCCCCCCTCCCCCGCTTCGACCCGTCCACCGCACCCCCCGGCCCCCTCGGCCTCTTCCACACCTGGTTCGCCGAGGCGGTGGCCGCCGGGCAGACGGAACCGCACACCATGACCCTGGCGACCGTGGACGCCGAGGGCAGGCCCGACGTGCGGACGCTGATGCTGCACGACGCGGACGAGCGCGGCTGGCACTTCGCCACCCACTCCACCAGCGAGAAGGGCCGCCAGCTCGCGGCCCGTCCGCACGCGGCCCTCAACTTCTACTGGCCCGCCCAGGGCCGCCAGATCCGGGTCCGCGGCACGGTCACCCCGGTGGGCCGCGCGGAGAGCCTGGCCGATCTGCACGCCAGGTCGACCGGCGCGCTGGCCGCCGCGCTCACCGGCTCGCAGAGCGAGGTGCTGACCTCCTACGACGAGCTCGTCCGGGCCTCCGAAGCGGCCTGGGAACAGGCCCGGTCCGAACCGGACGCCGAGGTGGAGAGCTGGACGCGCTACGTGGTCGAGCCGCGCGAGGCGGAGTTCTTCCAGGGCGACGCGCAGCGACGGCACGTAAGGCTGCGCTACCGCCGGGAGGCCGGCGGCACCTGGACGCGGGAACTGCTCTGGCCGTAGCCGCCGCGCGGGGCTCCTGCCCGGTTCGCGACAACCAACTGGAGCTGCGGGTCCGGGCGGTGCCGGGGGACGACCTCCGGGTGGAGAAGGAACCGGCCCGGTGGTTCCCGGTGTGGGGTGCGCCGGGGATGTGAACGACATCGCGCACCGTTGTGTGCGGCGCGGCCGGAAACAGGCCCCCGGCACACAACAACCGCGCATCCGTGATCAATTCGCAACCGATTCCGGTCTTGACCGAGACCCATCAATTGAACGCCGGATTACGCTCCGAAGCATGTCAGACAGCACCTCCACTCCCGGTGGCCCCGCTCTTCCCGCTTCCTTCGACCGCACCGACGACCGGCCGGTCTATGTGATCGGCGGTGGTCCCGGCGGTCTCGCCGCCGCGGCGGCCCTGCGGGGACAGGGAGTACGGGCGGTGGTGCTGGAGAAGTCCGACGGCGTCGCGGCGTCCTGGCGCCGCCACTACGACCGGCTGCACCTCCACACGATCCGGCGCTGGTCGTCGCTGCCGGGGCTCGCGATGCCCCGCAGGTTCGGGCGCTGGGTGTCGCGCGACGACATGGTGCGCTATCTGGAGAAGTACGCCGAGCACCATGAGCTGGAGGTCGTCACGGGTGTCGAGGTGTCCCGGATCGACCGGGCGGCCGACGGGTCGGGCTGGCAGCTGAGCGCGACCGGGGGCCGGGTGCTGACGGGCCGCGCGGTCGTCGTGGCCACCGGCTTCAACCACACCCCGCTGATCCCCGACTGGTCCGGCCGCGACGGCTTCACGGGTGAGCTGGCGCACGCCGCGGAGTACCGCGCCCCGGGCCCGTACGCCGGCAAGGACGTCCTCGTGGTCGGCATCGGCAACACGGGCGCGGAGATCGCCGTGGACCTGGTCGAGGGCGGTGCCTCCCGGGTGCGGATCGCGGTGCGCACCACGCCGCACATCGTGCGGCGCTCGACGGCGGGCTGGCCCGCGCAGGCGACCGCCGTCCTGGTCCGCAGGCTGCCGGTCCGGCTGGTCGACCGCGCCGGGGGCCTGCTGGCCCGCGTCGCCGTCCCCGACCTGTCCGCGCAGGGCCTGCCCCGCCCGGACACGGGCCTGTACTCCCGGGTCAGGGAGGGGGCGATCCCGGTCCAGGACGTCGGGCTGATCAACGCCGTGAAGCGCGGCCGGGTGGTCCCCGTGGCGGCCGTCGAGTCCTTCGACGGGGACACGGTGGTACTGGCCGACGGAACCAGGATCACCCCGGACGCGGTGATCGCGGCGACGGGTTACCGGCGCGCCCTGGAGGGCCTGGTGGGGCACCTCGGCGTGCTGGACGCGCGTGGCCGCCCCGTGGTGCACGGTGCCCGTACGCCGGAGCAGGCGCCGGGCCTGTACTTCACCGGGTTCACCAACCCGATCAGCGGCATGCTCCGCGAAATGGCCCTGGACGCCCGGAAGATAGCCAGGCGGCTGGCCGCGAAGGGCTGAAGCGGCGGCCCGCGGCCCTCTCAACTGCCGTCCCGCCGGCCGAGGATCCGGACGTCACCGGCGTCCGGATCGCCGAACAGGGCGTACAGCTCGGGCCGCCGCCCGGTTCCGCCGGCCGTCCCCCTGACCGCACGTCTTCGGGGTCGGTAGCGGGCCCGTCCGGGCGGGAGCGCCCGGTGTCCTGGGGCGGTCCGCCGGTCTCCGGCGGATGACCAGGGCCATCAGGGCCGCCGACGCGCACAGCGCTCCGGACGCGTACCAGACCACGTCGTACGAGCCGAACACATCGCGGGCGACACCGCCGAGGAACGCGACCAGGGCCGCGCCCACCTGGTGCGAGGCCAGGACCCAGCCGAAGACGATCGCGCTGTCCTCGCCGTAGTGCTCGCGGCACAGGGCCAGGGTCGGCGGGACCGTGGCGACCCAGTCCAGGCCGTAGAACACGATGAAGAAGATCATCGGCGGGTGCACCGCGGGAGCCATCAGCATCGGCAGGAACAGCAGCGAGATGCCGCGCAGCGCGTAGTAGACGGCAAGCAGTCTGCGGGCGTCGAAGCGGTCCGTGAGCCAGCCGCTGAAGATCGTGCCGATGATGTCGAACACGCCGATCACGGCCAGGAGCGAGGCAGCCGCGGTGATCGGCATGCCGTGGTCATGGGCCGAGGGCACGAAGTGGGTGCGGATCAGACCGTTGGTGGAGGCACCGCAGATGGCGAACGATCCCGCCAGCAGCCAGAACGGCCCCGTACGGGCCGCGTCGAGGAGGACGCGTACGGTGCGGGCCGCCGCACCCACCGCGGGCGGCGGCTTCTCGGCGTACGTGCCGCCGTAGGGGGCCAGGCCCACATCCGCCGGGTGGTCGCGCATCAGCAGCCAGACGAACGGAACGACGACGAGAGCGGCCAGGGCGACGGTCACCGAGGCGGGGCGCCAGCCGTGTTCGTCGACTATCCAGGCGCAGAGCGGCAGGAACACCAGCTGGCCGGAGGCCCCGGCCGCGGTGAGGATGCCGGTGACCAGGCCCCGGCGGGCGACGAACCAGCGGTTGGTGACCGTCGCGGAGAAGGCCATCGCCATCGCTCCGGTGCCCAGGCCGACGAGCAGGCCCCAGTAGAGCATCAGTTGCCAGGACGCCGTCATCCAGACGCTCGCCAGTGCCCCGGCGGCGACCGCGGTCAGCGCGACGACCACGACCCGGCGGATGCCGAACCGGTCCATCAGTGCGGCGGCGAACGGCGCGGTGAGCCCGTACAGCGCCATGTCGATGGAGACCGCGAGACCGATCTCCCCGCGCGACCAGCCGAACTCCGTGTGGAGGGGGTCGATGAGGAGGCCGGGCAGGGAGTTGAAGGCCGCACCGCCGATGATCGTCACGAAGGTGACGGCCGCGACGATCCACGCCCGGTGGATCCGCGGGCGGGAGGGCCGGCGGGGCGGGGCGGCGTCGACGGGAGCTGCCGCGGCTACGGTTGTCGGGTTCTTCACGCGGACCAGCATCCTGGCCTGCGCCGACCGCTACGAGCGGCCGGACAGACACCCTTCGCAGGGATCGGGCCACGGCCTCACGTGGTCAGGTCCGGGAGCGTGACCGGACCGCCGTGCGGGCCACCGCCGTGCGGGCCACCGCCGTGCGGGCCACCGTCGCGTGGACCGCCCAGGCGAGGGCCGCTCCCATCACGTACCAGAACAGGTCCGGGGCGTTGAACGTCGAGCCCAGGACGAGCCGCGCCGCCGTGCTCTGCCGGGACAGGTCCGCGGGTATCCCCGTCAGCTGGGCCAGCTCGACCGCCCAGCTGAACACCAGCGCGACCCCGGCGGCCGACAGCGGGCGCACCCTGGGAACCAGCAGGACGACCAGGGTGTGGATCAGCACCGTGTACGAGGCGGAGCCCGCGTACTTGGCGAAGTCCCCGCCCGCCACCGACCGGACGCCCAGCCCGGCCGCCACGGTCACGAGGGCCGCCGCCCCCGCCACCACCCGGACGCGGGTGCCGGTCACCGGGGGAATGGATGTGCGAGCTGCCGACTTTTCATTCACAGCAGCGAGATGTATCAGCTTGAATGCGATGGCAGCCAACCCGAGGGGAACAGGAGTCCGCATGCCGCACCGCGTCGTCGTACTCGCCCTCGACGGGCTGCTCCCCTTCGAGCTGGGCATCCCACAACGGATCTTCGGGCGCTCACTGAGCGCCGGCCCGGCCGACGGCGGCCGGAAGCTGTACGAGGTGATGACCTGTTCCGTCCGCCCGCCGGGCGCGGTCCGCACCGACGCCGACTTCAGCATCCTGGTCGAGCACGGGCCCGAGGCCCTGGCCACCGCCGACACGGTCGTGGTCCCCGCCTCGTACGAACTCGGCCCTGTCCACACCGAGGGCAGGCTCACCGACGAGCTCGTCGCCGCGTTCGCGTACATCAGGCCCGGGACCCGGATGGTGTCCATCTGCACGGGCGGGTACGTCCTCGCCGCGGCCGGATATCTCGACGGCCGTCCCGCCACCACCCACTGGTCATCCGCCGAGCACTTCCAGCGGCTCTTCCCGAAGGTCCGCGTCGACCCGGACGTCCTGTTCATCGACGACGGGGACGTGCTGACCTCCGCGGGGGTGGCCGCCGGGATCGACCTCTGCCTCCACATCGTGCGCCGCGACCACGGCTCCGCCGTCGCCAACGACGTCGCCCGGCGCACCGTCGTACCGCCGCACCGCGACGGCGGCCAGGCGCAGTACATCCAGCGGCCCGTCCCCGAGGCGCAGCTCGCCACCACGACCGGCGCGCGGGCCTGGGCGCTCGGCCGGCTGGAACAGCCGATCCAGCTGCGCGACCTGGCCCGGCAGGAGTCGATGAGCGTCCGCACGTTCACCCGCCGCTTCCGCGAGGAGGTCGGGATCAGCCCGGGGCAGTGGCTCACCCAGCAGCGGGTGGAGCGCGCCCGGCACCTGCTGGAGTCCACGGACCTGTCGGTCGACCAGGTGGCGCGGGAGGCGGGGTTCGGGACGGCGACCTCCCTGCGCCAGCACGTGCAGGCGGCGCTGGGAGTGCCGCCCACGGCCTACCGGCGGACGTTCCGGTCGACGGTCGCGGGCCAGGAGGCCTGAGTCCGGGAAACCGCCGGTCGCAGGGCGGGCGCGGTCCTGAGGTCGCCCTGCTGCTCCTTGATCAGCGGGACCAGCACCGGGCCGCCCCGGTCGATCTCGCACCAGATCCGCTTCCCGGCGCCCTCCGGCTGCCAGCCCCAGCGGTCCGCCAGGCCGTCCACCAGCTCCAGGCCACGGCCGTTGGTGTCCTCACCCTCGGCGTGACGCGGCTGGGGCGGACGGCAGCTGGTGTCGGCCACCTCGACCCGCACCGTCCCCGCCGATCCGGTGGGGCCGAACAACATCCGCAGCACCGCCGGGCAGCCCGTGTGGACCACCGCGTTGGTGACGAGCTCCGAGATCAGCAGGACGATCGTCTCGGCGAGCGGCTCGTCCTCCATCCCGGACCCGATCAGCCGCGAGCGCGCCCATCTGCGGGCCCGCCCCACTTCCGCGGGATCCGGCCCGACCTCCAGCTGAACCTGAAGCACCTGCACCGCTCACACCATCCGAACCGGCGGACACATCGCCTAGCGCCTCCTCAGGGTCACGGAACGTGACTCCCCTTCGGGACAGCATGGTTGACGTACAGTCACCGCAACAAGCGCTTCGGGCATATTCCAGCGCGAAGGAGTACGCGTGGTCCATACTGTGCGACGCGCGCTGCGGAGAGTCGAACAGGAGCGCGCCGTCGCTCCGGGGACCGACTCCCCGGCAGGTCCGGTGCAGCTCCGTGGGTCGCGAGCGGAGCATCGCTCCCGGTCCGGAGCGGCCGCACGGGCCACATCCGGATCCTCCGGTTCCAGAACCACTCGCATCCAACGGAGCGTACCCGAGCAGGGTGTCCGACTCCGCCCGGTGACGGGTCACCCCGGGTACGCCTCAGGCCGTCCGCACCGCCCGGCTGCGCTGCGTCACCCGCACCGCCACCGCCCGCACGCCTCCGGTCAGCCATGACGCCGTGCGGACAGCGGTGCGGGCCGGTCCGGGGTCCTCCCCGGCCGGCCCGCACGGCGGCGCGAACTGCTCGCGCCGTTGGGCGTGTTGTGCGACGGGCTACGCGTCGGGTTCGATCACGGTGAAGTAGGCGGCCACCGCGGCTACCACGTCCGCTTCGGCGATCGTGCCGTCGCCGTCGGTGTCCAGGCTCCCGGCCGCCGTGCTCGCGACGTCCTCCTCGGCCCCCAGTACCCGCAGGGCCCGCTCCACGGCGGCGACCGTGGCGACGGTGGATCCGTCGGTCTCCGTGCTGCCCGCCACGGCGATCGCCGCGCGCAGGAAGGGCCTGGCGATCTCCGCGAAGCGTCCGGGGTTGTCGCGCAGCCGCTTCACGGCTCCGCCCACGAACTCCTCACGGGTGACGCGCTGGTCCCCGTCCACGTCGGCGATGCCCGCCATGCCCTGCCAGAAGGCCTCGGCGCCCGTATAGAGAGCCTGGCCCTTGTCGCATCGGGCCTTTGTACCGAATTCGGTGAGCAGACGGGCCGCTGCGGCGTTGAAATCGGCGCGATCGATGTAGTCGTTGCCGTCCTGGTCGAAGGCGGCGAAACGGTGCGCGATCTTGCGCTCGTACTCTGCGCTGTCCATGCGGGGAGCGTACGACGCCGACGGGCGTCACGTGTCACTAACCCCGGTTGCCGGTGGCGGAACCAGGGGTCGGCCTGAGGTGCTCAGGCGGTGAGCGGCCGGGATTCCTCGTCGGTGGCGGACTCCGCGTCGGGGTAGACCTCGAAGAGTCTTCGTACCCCCAGCGCCCCCAGCACCTTGTTGACGTGGGAGCCGTCCACCGCGCCGCGGGCCGGGAGGATCAGCCGCAGCCGTCCCCCGCAGGACTTCATGAGGTGGCGGGAGGCGATCAGCACGCCGACGCCGCTGGAGTCGCAGAAGAGGACTCCGGAGAGGTCGAGGACCACGTCGTGCTGTCCCTCGGCCACCGCCCCGTGGACGGACTGGCGCACGACGGGTGAACTCACCAGATCGAGTTCACCGCGTATCCGCAGTACGGTCCACTCGCCCTGCTCGGTCTCGTCCACCTTCAGCGTCACGCGACTGGGACCTCTCGTTCCGCGGAGTCCGGGGATCCGGAAGTTTCCGTTCCTCCTCGCGGCTGCCCCCTCGGCGCCGCCGCGAAACACCGGTCCACCTGTGGACGCGGCACAGGATTCATCCAGGAATGATCTCCGACAACCCGTTTACCCGGTCGGGAAACGGCAAAGCGGAACGTATTCCCTATCATTCAGCGCCACACGGGGGACGTACTTGGCGTAAAGGTGCGTGCGCGCCGGACCTAGCCCACTACATTCGGGGTGACGAGGGGCACAGGGCTGGGGGTTTGATGGCGAAGGACGCACCACCGCGCTGGGACCGCCGCATGCAGCAGCGGCTGACGCGTGGCGAGGCGGCGGCCCTCGGCGAGCTCTACGACCGTTTCGCGCCGCTCGTGCACAGCCAGGCCCACCGCATGCTCGACGACGAGGAGGCCGCGGACCTGGTGACCCGCGAGGTCTTCGGCTTCGTCTGGGAGAACCCCGGCGCGTACGACCCCAGGCAGGGCTCGATGAGGTCCTGGGTGGCATGGCTCACCCACCGCCGGTCCGTGCAGCGGCTGCGCGGGACACACGGCGCGGACGGAGCCGGCTCGGGCGACGACTCCGGCACGGACCACCGGGGCGTCTCGAACGCGGATCACCGGAGCGTCCCAGGAACGGGCCACCGGGACGCGAACGGCCCCGGTACGGACGCCCGGGAGCCGGAGCAGGAGCTGGAGCACCTGGTGCGCAGGGCCACCGTCGCCGCCCGCGCCGACTACATCGTCTCCTCGATGCCCGCGCCCCTGCGCGCCGCACTCGAGCTCGCGTACATCCAGCGCCGGGACTACCGGCAGACCGCCGCAGACCTCGGCGTCACCGGCGAGGAGGCCCGGCGCCGGCTGCGGCTCGGGCTGCAGCTGCTCGCCACCGCGAACACCCGCCCGCCGGCGGGTTCCTCGCCTCCCGGATACGGACACACCCCGTGAGCGGCGGCACGGACGGCACCGGCCGTGACGACGGGATCCCGGCGTGGCGCATACCGGGACCGCGGGCTCCCGCGGACGACCTCGCGTCCCTGCCGGCTCCGCCCGCCGCCCCGGCCCTGTCCCACGGGGTGCTCGCCTCGCTGCTCGGCGCCTGGGCCCTGGCCGCCTGCACGGCCGAGGAGACCGCGGCGGTGGAGGAGCACCTCACCTCGTGCGCCCCCTGCGCGGACGAGGCGCTGCGGCTGCGCGACGCAGTGGGGCTCCTGCACACCGACGGCAGCCTGGATCTGGACCCGATGCTCCGGGCCCGGGTCCTGGAGAGCTGTCTGGGCCGCCGCCCGGCCACGATCCCCGTCCCTTCCTGGGCCGCGCCGTACGACGCGGAGACCGCCAGGCTCGACGCGCTGCTCCGGGACATCGGCAGTTCCGAGTGGCATGCGCCGGTGCGGCTGAAGTGGTTCGAGGGCGAGCGGCAGGCCGGCCGCAAGACGACGGTCGCCGGGGTCATCGGGCATCTGATGGCCGTCGACGGCCTGGTCGCCTCGGCTCTCGGTCTGGACGACCCGCTGGGCAGCGGTGACAAGCCCCTGTCGCCGACCCGGCGCACCGAAACGTACTGGTCAGCCGCTTACCGGCCGCCCACCCGGGCCGTCCGGGAGCCGTGGCGCGAGCAGAGTCACACCCTCGTGCGCACGGTGTCGTTCGCGGGCCGGGACGTGGCGGCGCTCTCCGTCCCGTACGGGGACTTCGCCCTCCCGTTGCAGGACTCGATGCTGGAGCGGGCCTTCGAGTGCTGGGTACACGGCGGTGACATCGCGGACGCGGTGGACTACCCCTACGAGCCGCCGGCCGCCGCCCATCTCCACCGCATGATCGACCTCGCGGTCCGGCTGCTGCCGGCCACCCTCGCCGAGCGCCGCCGTGCCGGACTGGCGGGAGCGGCCCGCCATCTGGTCACGGCCGGAGCCCCGGGCCGCTCGCTGCATCTGGAGGTCGAGGGCCGGGGCGGCGGCAACTGGTACATCGCGCTGGACTCACCGGCCGCGGTCGGCTCCCCCGAGCACACGGTGGCGCAGGTCGCGCTCGACGGCGTGGAGTTCTGCCGGCTGGTCGCCGGGCACGTCCCACCGGTGGAAGCGGCGGCGGGGCAGCAGGGCGACCGCGAGGCGATCAGCGACGTGCTGTTCGCCGCGGCCTCCCTCAGCAGGCTGTGACTCCTCCGGCGGACGGCGGCGGGCGCGACGGCTCCGCTACGCGAAGACCACCGTGCGGCGGCCGTTGAGCAGGATGCGTCGTTCGGCGTGCCACTTGACCGCGCGGGCCAGTGCCTGGCACTCCACGTCACGGCCGACGGCGACGAGCTGGTCAGGAGTGACGCCGTGCCCGACCCGCTCGACCTCCTGCTCGATGATCGGCCCCTCGTCGAGGTCGGCGGTCACGTAGTGCGCCGTCGCACCGATGAGCTTCACACCGCGCGCGTGCGCCTGGTGGTACGGCTTCGCGCCCTTGAAGCTCGGCAGGAAGGAGTGGTGGATGTTGATGATCCGGCCGCTGAGCTGCTTGCACAGGTCGTCCGACAGCACCTGCATGTAGCGGGCCAGGACGACCAGCTCGACGTTCTCCCCGCGCACCAGCTCCAGCAGCCGCTCCTCCGCCTCCGCCTTGTTCTCCCGGTTCACCGGGATGTGCCGGAAGGGGATGCCGTACGAGGCGACGAGCTCGGCGAAGTCCGTGTGGTTGGAGACGACGGCGACGATCTCGACCGGCAGCGCGCCGATGCCGGACCTGAAGAGCAGGTCGTTGAGGCAGTGGCCGAACTTGCTGACCATCAGCACGACCCGCATCCGCTCGGACGAGCGGTGTATCTGCCAGTCCATCCGGAAGGAGTCACCGATCGCGGCGAAGCTCGCCCGCAGCTTGTCCACGTCCACCGTGGCGTCCGCCGAGAAGTGGACGCGCATGAAGAAGAGCCCGGTGTCGTGGTCGCCGAACTGCTGGCTGTCCTCGATGTTGCAGCCCGTCATGAAGAGATAGCTCGACACGGCGTGCACGATGCCCTGTCTGTCGGGGCACGAGAGTGTGAGGACGTACTGCTCGGCGGTGGCGTCCGAGGCAGCGGCGGGACGGGATTCGGCAGGCTGCGGGGCGGTCATCCCCGTAGGGTGCCACAGGTGCCCGGTGTCAGGCGGATCCGGTCATGATGCGGAGCACGTCGAGCGAACGGGGCGGAATGTCCGGGTCCTCGGCGTCGTTGGTGGCGAGCATCACATGGGCCTCGCGGGCGGCCTGCACGGCCTCCGCCCAGCCGTGGTGCTCCAGGTAGGCGGAGACGGGGGCGTCCGCACCGACCTGGTGCATGATGCGCAGCACGCGCAGGGCGGCGACGTCCACGAGGGCGGCCTCGGCGGAGTCGCGGAAGATCGTCCCCACGTATTTCTCGGCGGACCAGTTGTCCAGCCAGGTGTCCTCGACCAGGCGGTACACGGCGTCGGTGACGTCGCCGTACCCGGCCTGGCCGGTCAGCCAGCACTCGTGGTGGAAGACGGGGTCGGAGAGCATGTGCAGCGCCGAGCGCACGTTGCTGCGCCAGCGCCACCACGGCATGTCGTTGAGCGGCATGCCGCCCATGGTGGAGGAGCGACGGCCGCGACGGGAAGAGTTCTCCGAACCTTGCTGCACGGTTGTCGATCGTACGTTCCCTCCGCCCACCCGTGCACGGCCCCCCGTAATTCACCTTCACGTCACCGAGCGTTGAACAGAGCACACTGCAGCGTTACCCGTGGCGCGGAAAAGTTCACGACCATGACCGGATGGCGACGCCACACCCCTCTCCGCCCCTACGGAATCCTCACAATTACGGCGGCGGCCGGCGCATTGCTGTTGACCGGCTGCGGTGTCATCCCTGGTGCCTCGGGGGGCTCCAGGGACACCGTCACCGTGATGACCTGGGCGCCCGACACCCCGGGGGCCGCCGTGAACATGGCGGGCATGCCGGCCATGGCGCGGACCTACGCCGGCTGGATCAACGAGCAGGGCGGGATCGACGGGCACGAGCTGCGCGTGCTCACCTGCAACGAGGACGACAGCGCGACCGGAGCGTCGAAGTGCGCGCGGCAGGCGGTCGACGAGGACGTCGTCGCGGTCGTCGGCTCGTACAGCAGGTACGGGCGGGCGTTCCTGGCCCCGCTGGAGGCCGCCGGGATCCCGTACATCGGCGGGTACGGCGCCTCCGCCGACGAGTTCACCAGCTATCTCTCCTACCCGGTCAACGGCGGTCAGTCGGCGCTCCTCGCGGGCAACGGCAAGCAGCTGGCGGCCAGTTGCGACCGGGTCTCGCTGGTGCGGCCGGACACGCTGGTCGGCGACGGCATGCCGGGCCTCGTCGATCTGAGCCTCACCCGGGCCGACCGGCCCGCGTCGTTCGACATCAGGGCGCCCGAGGAAGCCACGTCGTACGAGTCCCAGGCGGTCAAGGCGCTGGAGGAGGCGGGCGACGGCTGCGTGACCGCGGTGCTCGGCAAGGGCACGGAGACGTTCTTCGACTCGTTCCGCCGCCTCGAACCCGAGGACAGTGACGTACGCATCTCGTCCGTGCTCGGCAGCGTCGGGCAGCCGCTCATCGACCGTACGGGCGGCCGGAACAGCCCCTTCGAGGGGGCGTACGTCACCGGCTGGTACCCGGAATCGGGCGACGCCCGCTGGAAGCCGATGCGCCAGGTGATCCGCGAGCACGCGTTCGGGGACAACCGGATCGACCCCGAGGACACGGGTGTGCAGACCACCTGGATCGCGTACACCGCGCTCAAGGCGGTCATCGAGGCGCTGAACCAGGAGACGATCACGGCGGGCGCGGTGTCCGTCAGCCTCAACCGCGGCACCGAGGTGGACACCGGCGGGCTCACACCGGTCCTGCGCTGGCGCTTCCAGGACACGGTCGGCTCGGCCGCGTATCCGCGCATCGTCAACGGCAACGTGACGTTCCAGGTGGTCCGTGAGGGGCGCCTGGTCGCGGACAGGAAGGGCTTCGTCGATGTGACGGAAACCCTGGTGGACGCCCGCATCAGGGGCTGACCAAAGGGCTGGTCCACCGTACGGAGACGGCCTCCGTCCCCCACCCGGGGACGGAGGCCGTCTCCGTACGGTCAGAGCTCGGTGGGGGCGCGCTTCGTCAGCGCCCACTTCTCCGCGATGGAGTTCCACAGCCCCGACGCCTTCTGCTTCTCCCGGGTGGCCACGCCGCTCGACGCGTTGGCCTTGGCCTTCTCGCCGGTCGACCTGGCCTTGCCGCCCTTGCAGACCTTCTTGTCGTTCTTCGCCTGGCCGGCCCAGGCCGCGTAGTGGTCGTCGGCCTCCGCCGAGGCCTGCCAGGCCGCGGTCAGCGCGGTCTTCAGCTCGGCGCTGGAGGGCAGCTGGTCGATGCTCAGCCCTTCGAGCCGGGTCACCAGATCGCGGCGCTGCGTGGCCGCGCCGCGCAGATCGGTGGCCGCCTGGTCCAGCGCCTGACAGTTCTCGATCCTGGCCACGGCGCTGATCACCGCCGCACGGCTGTCGTTGCTGTCGGCGAGCAGCTTGTCGAGTCCCTGGGCCTGCGTCTCGGCGGGGTCGGCCGCCTGGCCGGTGGCCTCACTCGTGGGTGAACTCTGCGCGGACACCGGCTGCTTGTCGTCCCCGGGCTTCTCTTCCCCGCCGCTCAGCAGGGCGCCCGCGCCCAGTCCGATGACGGCGCAGCCGACGACCACGGCGGCGATCAGCGGGATGTGCGCGGACCGCCTGCGGGGCGCCCCACCGCCCCCGTGCTCGTCCTGCGGGCTCTGGACGGCCTGCGGCCCCGACTGGAACGGCCGGGGCCCCTGCGGCGCCTGCTGCCCGTGCGCGCCCTGGTGCTGCTGATACGGCGGCTGGTGCGAGGGCTGCTGGTGCTGTGGAGCCTGCTGCGGCTGCTGGTGCGCGGGGCCGACCTGGGGCATCTGCTGCGTGGCGCCCGCGGGCGCCTCGTTGCGGAACAGGTTGTCGAACTCGGCGGGCGGCTGCCGTTCGCCGGGTGTCCCGGGCCGGATTCCGTACGGGACACCGCCGGGCACCGGGGGTATGTACTGGGTCGCGTCGGCGTCGGCCGCCTGCGCGGGCGGGGCCGACTGCCCGAGGTACTGGGTGGACTCCGCGGGGCGCTCGGGCGGCATCCCGCCGGGCACGGGGGCGATGTACTGCGTGGCGTCCGCGTCCCCGCCCGCCGCCATGCCGGGCACGGCCTCCGGCGGCAGCGGCTGGGCGTACGGCTGCTGCTGCCCCTGCTGCTGGTACGGGGCCTGCGGGGCACCGTACGACTGCTGCGGGGGCGCGTACGACTGCTGGGGCGGGTACCCGTACGCGTCCGACCGGGGCTGCTCGGGCGGCAGTTGCCCCGGGGCGTGGCCGTCCTCGTGCGCGGCGGGCCCCCAGGCCTGGCCCCACGGCTGCCCGCCCGCGGGGGCCGCCTGGTCGGCCGCCCGGCCCCCCGCGGTCCAGGGTGCGCCGCCCTCCGCGGGCAGCACGACACCTTCGTGCGTGGGCCGTACAGCAGGGAGCTGTTCGTCACCCTGTCCGCTCTGCGTCACCGGGACTCCTACGTGTGAACCAACGGAATCGTCGACTCACGCTACCGGGTGGCCACCACCCCGCGCCAAGTGCCCGAGGGCGCTCACCACCCCTTCACACAGCGGGTAACACGCGGCGCCCCTCCGACGCCGCTCATGGTCAGCTCATCGAATCAGCAGCTCAGGCGGCCTGGAGCTCCATCCGCGCGCCGAACTCCCGGACCGCGGGCGTCTCCCCGAACGGCACGAGCCGCTGCTGAAGGTCATCGAGATATTCAGCACCCCGGCTGGACCGCACCGTGCCCAGCAGTTCCATCGCCCGCATCCCCGTGTGGCACGCCTGCTCCACCTCGCGTTGCTGCACCTGCGCCGTGGCCAGCAGCACCAGGCCGATGCCGCGGCGCCGGGTCCGGGACTGCGGGAGGGCCGCCAGGGCCTCCTTCGCCCGGCGCGCGGCCGGCTCCCCCTGCCCCAGGTCGCGGTGGCAGTGCGCGAGCTCGTCCGCGAGGTAGCCGGCGTCGAAGTGGGCGATCCACGAAGGGTCGTCACCGGTGTCCGCGTCGGCCTGTTCCAGGGCCGCCACCGCCCGGCCGGCCACCGCCTGGCACGTGCGGGCGTCCCCCATCAGCGCGTGGCCCCGGGCCTCCGCCGCGTGGAACATCGCCTCCGCGCGCGGTGTCACCCGTCCCCGCGCACCCTCCTGGGCGGCCCGCGCCAGCTGGGCGATCTCCCGCGGGTTGCCGAGCTGGGCGGCGAGATGACTCATCGACGCGGCCAGCACATAACCGCCGTACGCCCGGTCGCCCGCGGCCTGGGCCAGGCGCAGCGCCTGGATGTAGTACCGCTGGGCCAGGCCCGGCTGGCCGGTGTCGACGGCCATGTACCCGGCGAGCTCGGTGAGTCGGGCGGCGGCCCCGAACAGCTCGCGGCCCACCGATTCGCGGTACGCCCCGGAAAGCAGCCCGGACACCACGCTGTTGAGGTAGTGGACCAGGACGGGCCGCACGTGCCCGCTGCCGAAGCGGTGGTCCAGGTCGACGAGCGCGGCCGTCATCGCGCGCACCGCCTCCACGTCCGGCGTCCCGACCCGGGCCCCCGCGGTGCGTGCCACCTGCGGGTCGGCGCCCGTGATCAGCCAGTCGCGGCTGGGCTCGACCAGCGCGGACGCCGCCACCGCCGACCCGGACAGCAGATCGCGCCGGCCGACGTCGCTGCGCCACAGCTCGCAGACCTGCTCGATCGCGCCGAGCACGGTGGGCGCGAACTGCAGGCCGACGCCCGAGGCCAGGTTCTTGCCGTTGGCCATGCCGATCTCGTCGATCGTGACCGTACGGCCGAGCTTGCGGCCGAGCGCCTCCGCGATGATTCCCGGTGCCCTGCCGCGTGGTTGTTGTCCACGCAGCCAGCGGGCCACGGAGGTCTTGTCGTAACGGAGGTCGAGCCCCCGCTCGACTCCGACCATGTTGACGCGTCGGGCGAGGCCCGCGTTGGAACAGGCCGCCTCCTGGATGAGCGTCTGGAGTCGTTCGTTCGGCTGGCGGGCGACGAGAGGTCTGGCTGCCATGTTTCCCCCTGGGACCGCAGTGATCGTTGGAACGATCATTGCCCGGAATATGGATGAGAAATGCGCATATTCATCTGTATTGGGTACGCGCGGTGGCGAGTTGGCACAGTCCTGCAAGTGGTTACCCGCCCTTCGGTGCACCGCCTCTCGCGCGCCCCCGCCCATGCCTCCGTGCGCCCCGTGTGCAGGATCGATCCGCCGTTACCGGCGCCGGTGCGCCCGTAACCCCGACCGGCGCCGGAAGTTGTGCTGTGCGTGGAAGAGCCCATCGGAGTGACGGAGACCGCGCAGGTCGCACAGGTGCCCCGGCAGCGGCGCGAACAGCTGCTCGACGCCGCGGCGCGGTACGCGGAGGTGCGGCACTGGGACGTGTTCCCCGGCACCTGGCTCGAATCGTCGGACGGCACCGAGCGCTGCTCGTGCGGGGATGCCCGCTGCGCCTCCCCCGGGGCCCATCCCACCCGTCCGGACTGGGCCGGCCAGGCGACCGGCAGCGCCGCCGCCGCCCGGCGGATGTGGTCCCAGCACCCCACGGCCTCGGTGCTGTTGCCGACCGGACGGTCCTTCGACGCGCTCGACGTTCCGGAGTCCGCGGGCTTCCTCGCGCTGGCCAGGATGGAGCGGATGGGCCTCCCGCTCGGCCCGGTGACCTGCGCCCCGGACCGCCGGATGCAGTTCTTCGTGCTGCCGGGGGCCGCGGCGAAGGCCCCCGATCTCGTCCGCCGGCTGGGCTGGGACACCGTCTCCATCGACCTGGTGGGACGCGGGGAGGGCCATTACGTGGCCGGGCCGCCGACCCGTGTCGGCGGGCGCGGAGCCGTCCAGTGGGCCCGTCGCCCCACCCCGACGAACCGGTGGCTGCCCGACGCGGAGGAGCTGATCAGGCCGCTCGCCTATGCCTGCGCACGTGAGGCGGCAGACGCCCGTACGCGCCTTTCGTAGGGTGGTCCCCACACGTGGGGACTTCGAAAGGCAGTGCCATGCCGGACCAGGCGGACAGCACGGGCGGGACGAGCGGGGCGGACGGTGCCTCCGCGGTGCCTCCCGCCGTGCGGGTACAGGGACTGTGGAAGCGGTTCGGGGATCAGATCGCGGTCTCCGGGGTCGATCTGGAGCTGCCCGCGGGCAGGTTCATCGGTCTGGTCGGCCCCAACGGTGCGGGGAAGACGACCACGCTCTCCATGGTGACGGGACTGCTCAGGCCGGACATGGGGAGCATCGAGGTCGGCGGTCACGACGTGTGGCGGGATCCGGTGGCGGTGAAGGCCCGGATCGGGGTCCTGCCGGAGGGGTTGCGGCTGTTCGAGCGGCTCTCCGGGCGTGAACTCCTCGCCTACACGGGTCGGTTGCGGGGGCTGCCGGGGGCCGAGGTCGACAAGCGGACCACCCAGCTGCTCGACGTCCTCGATCTGGCGGGGGCGCAGCACAAGCTGGTCGTGGACTACTCGACCGGGATGCGCAAGAAGATCGGTCTCGCGGCCGCGCTGCTGCACAATCCCGAAGTCCTGTTCCTCGACGAGCCGTTCGAGGGTGTGGACCCGGTGTCGGCGCAGACGATCCGCGGGGTGCTGGAGCGGTACACGCGCTCCGGGGCGACCGTGGTCTTCTCCAGCCATGTGATGGAGCTCGTCGAGTCGCTCTGCGACTGGGTGGCCGTCATGGCCGCGGGCCGGATCCGGGCCCGGGGCACGCTGGCGGAGGTGCGTGGTGACGCGCCGTCGTTGCAGGACGCGTTCCTCGAACTGGTCGGGGCGGGCGCCCGGGACACCGGGGAGTCCCTGGACTGGCTGGGCGGCGCCCGATGACCGTCCTGGAGAGCCCCGCGGGGCGGGCCGTTCCGGCGGTCGGGGGTCACGGCCTCGTGTCCGTCTTCGTACGGCTCAAGCTGACGCTGCTGCGCAACGGGCTGCGTCAGTCGTCCGGGCGGCGTGCGGTCTACATCGCGTCGCTCGTGGTCACGCTGCTGTTCGCCGCGGGGCAGGTGGTCGGGCTGGTCGCGCTGCGCGGGCACGCGCAGGCGGAGACGCTCGTGGTGCTGCTGACCGCGGTGGTGGCGCTCGGCTGGGCGGTGATGCCGCTGTTCTTCCCGGGCGGTGACGAGACCCTCGACCCGAGCCGGCTGGTCATGCTTCCGCTTCGGCCCCGCCCGCTGACCGGGGCGCTGCTGGTGTCCTCACTGGTCGGCATCGGGCCGCTCTTCACGCTCGCCCTGGCCCTCGGTTCGGTGATCGCGGTGGCGCGGGGTGCGGCGGCGGTGGTGGCCGCTGTCGTCGCCGTACCGCTGACGCTGCTGGTGTGTGTGGCGCTGGCCCGGTCCGTCGCCACGGCCAACGTCCGGTTGCTGACCTCCCGCAAGGGGCGCGATCTGGCGCTGCTCAGTGGGCTGGTCATCGGGGTGGGCATCCAGTTCGTCAGCTTCGGTGCGCAGCGTCTGGGGCGGGCGGGCGGCCTGTCCGCGCTCGAACCCCTCGCGGACGTGGTCCGCTGGCTGCCGCCGGCCTCGGCGCTCGGCGCGGTGGGGTCCGCCTCCGAGGGGGCGTACGGGGCGGCCGTCGGGCAGGTGCTGCTCTCGGTGCTCGCCCTGGGGTTTTTGGTGTGGCTGTGGCAGCGGAGTCTGTCGAAGCTGATGACGTCGCCGGACGGCTCCACGATCGCCGTCGCGGACCGCGAGGCCGGATCGGAACGTTCGGGCCTCCTCGCGCTGCTTCCCGAGGGGCGTACGGGGGCGGCGATGGAGCGCGGTCTGCGGTACATCGCCCGGGACCCGAAGACGAAGGCGACGTGGGTGGCGGCGCTGGCGATCGGTCTGATCGTGCCGGTGCTCAACGCGGTGCAGGGGTCGGGCTCGGTCTACCTCGCCTGTTTCGCGGCCGGGATGCTCGGCATGCAGATGTACAACCAGTTCGGGCAGGACACTTCCGCGTTCTGGATGGTGGCGCTGTCGATCTCCTCCTCCCGGGACGCCTACGTCGAACTGCGGGCGCGGGCCCTGACCCTGCTGCTGATCACCCTGCCGTACACGGTCCTGGTGACCTCGGTGACGGCGGCGGTGCTCGGGGACTGGGCGTCGCTCCCCGCGTCCATGGGTGTGTCCTTCGCCCTGCTCGGCGCGATGCTGGCGACGGGCGCGATGGCTTCGGCGCTGTTCCCGTACTCGATCCCGCAGGAGGGCGCCTTCAAGAACGTGGCGCCGGGTCAGGCGGGGCTCGCCTGGATCTCCATCCTCGGCGGGATGGTGGCGTCCGCCCTGCTCTGCGCGCCCGTGATCGGGCTGACGGTCTGGCTGCACGTGGCGGATCTGCGGGGCTGGTTGTGGCTGCTGCTTCCGGTGGGAGCGGTGTACGGGGCGTTCGTCGGGTGGCTGGGCCTACGGCTCGCCGCGCCCCGTACGGCGGCCCGGCTCCCGGAGATCCTGGCGGCGGTCAGCAAGGGCTGAGGGGGCGCGGGGCGCAGGTCCGCGAGGGCGAGAGGGCGGGGGGCGGGGCCGGGGCGCCTACGGGATCGCGGGATCGGGGGCCGACGGGTCCCGGTCGCCCTTGTCGCCCGCCTCCCCGTCGTCCCGGTGGTCCTCGGTGAGCTGGTCCAGGAACGGCTCCACGGCTGTGCGCCAGCCCTCCGGCTGGTCGTAGTGGACGAGATGACCGGCGTCGGCCACCTCCGCGTACTGCCCGCGCGGCAGTACGCGGACCATCTCCTGGGCCTCCGCCCGGCCCAGCTCGCCGTCGATCCCGCGCAGGACCAGGGTGGGGCACCGCACCTGCGCCAGCTCCTCCCAGTGGGCGTCGTAGACCCAGGTGGCCCGGGAACGGAGCATCTGCGCGCGGGAGAAGACGGGCCGCCAGCCGTCGGCACGCTCGGCCATGACCTCGGCGAAGAACTCGCCGCGGGACGGGTTGGGACGCTCCACCCAGGGGTCGTCCTCGCCGAACCACTTCCGCACGTCGGCGAGGGTCGCGAAGGGGACCGGCCACGCGTTGAACCAGTCCTCCCATTCGCGCTGCGAGGCGGCCCCGAGCGCGGAGGCCCGCATGTCGCAGATGACGAGGGCCTTCACGAGGTCCGGACGCTTCGCGGCGAGCTGCCAGGCCGTGAGGGCTCCCATCGAGTGCCCGATGAGGACGACGGGGGCGAGGCCGAGCTGCTCGATCGCGGCCTCGGCGTCGGCGACGTACGCGTCCCGGGTGTACGGGCCCTCGGCCGGCTTGTCGCTTCGGCCGTGGCCGCGCTGGTCGAGGCCGACCGGGCGGTGCCGCTCGGAGAGCCAGCGGGCGGTGGAGGCCCAGTGCGCGGACCGGCCCATCAGCCCGTGCAGCAATAAGACCCCGGGGGCGCGCTCCGCCTCCGCGCGCCCTTTGGGCGAGTCGGCGAACTCCCAGGCCGCGAGGCGTACGCCGTCGGACCCGGTCACGTCAATGCGCCGCACCATAGGTTCTGGCACCCCCTTCTGGTTCTCGATCACCGTGTGGTCGCCTCCGCCAGACTATCGAACCTTTATTCGAACAGTGGGGTTCGGCTCGCAACATCCCACGTTCGAGTGACACCGCTCCAGGATTGACGGACGCCGCCGAGGGGAGATTTCCTCCGGGAAGCGGATCACTCGGGGACAGGGGTCCGCGGGGACTGACCTCGAGAGCTCGGGGCTCCGGGTCAGAGCAGGGGAGAACCGGCCCCGGCGCCTACGGGCGCCGGGGCCGTCCCCTGTTCCGGAAGAGACCGGTCCGCCCGCGCGCGGGGCCCCCGGGGCATCTCGCCGGCTGCGGGCGGCGTGGCTCAGGGCGGCGTCCTTGCCGCTCCGGGCAGCGTCCTTGCCGCTCCGGGCGGCATCTTTCCCGTCCCGTGCGGCATCTTGTCCGCTCCGTGCGGCGATGAGGGCGGCCGGGAGCCCGGCAGTCACCGTTCGGTGCACAAGCCAGTACGACGGGCGCATTCCCTGCTCCCTCCCCGACCGCGCGGCAGACCCTGCCGGCACCCCAGGTCAAATGCCTGGCCACAGCCTGGCACGCGATTCGCCCGGCCGCTGCGATTCCGGACGGAAAACAGAAAGCGGGCGGAACCGGTTCACTTCTGCACGTGCATATGCACCGGTGCCTGCAACTGCACCCAGGCACCGGTGCCCACATCCGCGCTGGTCAGCGCTTCGCGACGAAGACGTGCGAGGCGACCTCGGCGTCCAGCTCCGCCGCCTCTCCACTGGAACCGACCAGCACACCACCGGCCGACTCGGTCACGCTGACGACCGAACCGGGCTGCACGCCCGCCCGTCGCAGCGCGTACATCAGCTGTGCGTCGGTCTGGATCGGCTCACCGATCCGGCGCACCACCACGGTCTTGCCCTCCGCGCCCGGGTCGAGCTCGGCCAGGCTCACCATGCTGTCGTCCAGGAAGGGATCGGCCTCGGCCTTCTCACCGAGCTCCTCCAGCCCGGGGATCGGGTTGCCGTACGGAGACTCCGTCGGGTGCCGCAGCAGCTCCAGGACGCGGCGCTCCACGGCCTCACTCATCACGTGCTCCCAGCGACAGGCCTCGGCGTGGACCTGCTCCCACTCCAGGCCGATCACGTCGACCAGCAGGCACTCGGCGAGCCGGTGCTTGCGCATCACCCGTGTCGCGAGGCGTCGTCCCTCCTCGGTCAGCTCCAGGTGGCGGTCGCCCGCGACCTGGACCAGCCCGTCCCGCTCCATGCGCGCCACCGTCTGGCTGACCGTCGGACCGCTCTGGTCCAGCCGTTCGGCGATCCGGGCGCGCATCGGGACCACGCCTTCCTCTTCGAGCTCGAGGATGGTGCGGAGATACATCTCCGTTGTGTCGATCAGTCCGGACATACGTGCCCCTCGATGCTGTGACATGAAAATCGTCGTGCGATGGCCCTCCGGCAATTCTGACGCATACGGCCGACAACCGTGCCGCGCCGTCGGAAGCATCTCGACGGGAGCGGTACCGGGTGGTTGACAGGTCACTGGTCCAGACCGCAACGTGAGCCGCGGCACAGACTCCCCACCCCCGTAGGAAAGGCCTCCTCGATGAGCGACAGCAAGCTCGCCGGTCAGTTCTTCGACGCCGCGATCGGCCTGCTGGAGCGTGTGCGTGACGAGGAGGCGGGATCCGTCGCGGCCGCCGGTGCCGCCATCGCCGACACGGTCGCCGCGGGCGGCCGGCTGTTCGCCTTCGGCGCCGGGCACTCCTCGCTGGCGGCGCAGGACGTCGTCTACCGGGCGGGCGGGCTCGCCCTGATGAATCTGCTCGCCGTGCCCGGCACGCTCGGCGTCGACGTCATGCCGGCCACGCTCGGCTCCGCGCTGGAGCGGGTGGACGGGCTCGCCGGAGCGGTGCTCGACTCCAGCCCCGCGAAGTCCGGCGACCTCCTCGTGATCATCTCCCTGTCCGGGCGCAACGCGCTGCCCGTGGAGATGGCGCAGAACGCGCGGGCGCTCGGGCTGACGGTCATCGGGGTCACGTCGGTCGCCTACGCGACGGGCACCCGGTCGCGGCACGCCTCGGGGGGATTCCTGCGGGACCACTGCGACATCGTGCTCGACAGCAAGATCGCGATCGGCGACGCGGAGCTTTCGGCGGAGGGCGTCGAGGCGCCGTTCGCGCCCGCGTCGACGGTGGTCACCAGTGCGCTGATGCAGGCGATGATGGCCACGGCGGCGGAGGAGCTGGTCGCCCGGGGGATCGAGCCGCCGTTGCTGCGGTCGGGGAACGTGGACGGCGGGCATGAGTGGAACGGGCGTGTGATGCGGGAGTACGGGGACCGGATCTTCTACCGGCACTGAGTCCTGGGGCAGGCCCCTGGGTTCTGTCCTCAGCGCTTGGCGGTGCGGCCGTGACCGCCCCACGAGACGGCAGGCCGGACCACCTGCACGGTTCCGCCCTCAAAGGCCGGACGGGCCGGGATTGCCGCCGCGACCGCCCCACGGAACCACAGCCCGAACCACCCGCACCCGTCCGCCCTCAAACGCCGGACGGGCTGGATTCGTCGGGCCGGTCCGGGGTGGGCGGGCGGTCGTGGTGGCCGAAGCCTGTCGTCAGGTGGGCCAGGTCTATCGCCGAGGCGACCCGGACCGCCACGCTCTCCGCGTACATCGCGTCCGGGCGTTCGAACGCGCTGCGGTTCGCCGCGCGCAGGAACGTCACCACGCCCAGCGTCCGCCCCCGGCTCCGCAGCACCGCGCACAGGGCGTGCACCGAGTCGCGGGGCCACTGGCGCTCCACCGCCCATGCCTCGCCCGTCCCGGTCCGCGCGCTGGCCCGGACCGACCCCGTGCGCTCCACCGCCTGCAGGGCCGGGTGTCCCGCCCCGTACCGCGCCGGGATCGCGCCCCCGGACACCGGCAGGCAGGGGCCCGGCGCGTCGGCCGGGGTCGCGGCGGCCCGTACCAGCCGCTCCCCCGCCAGCAGGTCCACGACGACGTGGTCGGCGAACCCGGCCAGGGCGTAGTCCAGCGAGGAGGTCGCCGCCTCCACGGGGTCCTCACACTCGGCCGCCTGCCGGGCCGCCCGGTGCAGCTGGTTCGACCGGAAGCGCACCCGGTCCGCCTCCTGCTCCGTGAGCTTCGCCGCCGTCACGTCCCGGAACAGCCAGCCGACGCCCAGCGGGACCGGTTCCTCGGCGAGCGGTGAGGCCAGCCGCAGAAACCCGCTGCGCCAGCAGCGCCGCCGGTCGCCCTCCGCCGTCCGCAGCGTCACCCACAGCTCCGTCGGAGCGGACGGGGCGCCTTCGGCGAGCACGTGCTGCAGCGCGCCCTCCAGGTCCTCCACCCCCTGTACGACGAGCTCGCCCAGCGGACGCCCCAGCAGTGCCGTACGCCCGCCGCCCAGCGCCCGTGACGCGTAGGAGTTGACGACGGTGGGCCGCAGATCGACGTCGACGAGGACCACACCCCACGACGCGTCCTCGAACAGCGCCTCGCTCAGCGCGATGGACCGCTCCAGGTCGATCTGCGCGTGCACCTCGCTGAACGCGCAGTACACCCCGGCCGGCTTCCCGTCCTCGCCGCGCACGCCCGACGACTGGGTCCGTACGAGCACCCGCCCGCCGTCCTTGCGCAGCAGCGCGAATTCGTGGACCTGCCGGCCGGGGGCCTCCATCGCGGCCGTCAGCCGCGCCTGCACGTCCCCGGCGTCGGCGCTCCGTACCGCCCATCCGGCGAACCCCGCCCGCCCTACGGCCTCCGCCGCGGACCAGCCGAGGATCCGTTCGGCCTCGCGGTTCCAGTGGGTGATCGTGCCGTGCGCGTCGAACGCGCAGAGTGCGGCGTCCATCCCGTCGAGCAGTGCCGCGAGCAACTGTGACCCGGGGACCGCTTCCGAGGGTCCGCGCCCGGGGTCCTCGTCGGGGCCGATCGCGTCCGTGGTGCCGCTGCTCCTGGAAGCACTCACTCCGTACCTCCCGCAGGACGTATTCCGCATTGCCGCACGTCAGACCATTGAACTCGAACGTGAGCCACCGCACAGCCACTTCCCGGAAATCCGGCGGCCATCCGATCTCCGATAAATGGCTTGTGCGCCAGGGAGAGGGTTCCTAGGCTGTGGTCACACGTCGAAAGGAGGTGATCCGAAAAGTGCAGTCTTATCGGATTCGTGAGGTGGCTGCGGGCTGACAGCCCGTCGTCGCACACAGTGCACCTCGGCAGGCTGTTCTGCCGAAACCCAAGCAGTCACCGACCCGCAGGCTCGCCGGTAAGTCCGGCCGGCTCCTCCGCGAGGAGGGACCAGAGCCTGCGGGTTTCTGCGTGTCCGGGGCCGCCCCGGAGGCCGGGGGCCCGCCGCCGGGGCCCGTGGCGGCCGTCCTACGGGCAGAGGCGCTCCACGCTCCAGTCCGCGCCCTCGCGCACGTACCGCAGCCGGTCGTGCAGCCGGTTCTCGTGGCCCTGCCAGAATTCGATCGTCTCCGGTACGACGCGGAATCCGCCCCATTGCGGGGGCGCGGGGACCTTCTCGCCCTCCGGGTAGCGGTCGGCCAGCTCCTCGTAGCGCCGTACCAGCTCCTCGCGTGAGCCGACCACCGTGGACTGCTCGCTCGCCCAGGCGCCCAGCTGGGAGCCGTGCGGGCGGGTGCGGAAGTAGGCGACCGTCTCCTCGCGGCCGACGCGGGCCGCGGTGCCGGTGACGATGACCTGGCGGGCCAGCGGGTGCCAGGGGAAGAGCAGTGAGACGTACGGGTTCGCGGTCAGTTCGCGGCCCTTGCGGGAGCCGTAGTTGGTGAAGAAGACGAAACCGCGGTCGTCGTAGTGCTTCAGCAGCACCGTGCGGGAGGACGGCCGGCCCTCGGGAGTGGCCGTGGACACCACCATCGCGTTCGGCTCGTGGAGCGCCCCGCCCGCGGCGACCTGCCGGAACCAGTGCGCGAACTGGTCCATGGGGTCGGCGGCAAGGTCCTTCTCGGTGAAGTCCTCGGAACGGTACTGCTCGCGCATCGCGGCCGGATCGGTGGTGCAATCGGAGGCAGAGGCGCGAGAGGAGACGGAAGCGGAGGACGGAGTGGCATCAGCTGTGGGCACGAAGGCCATCCTGCCGCAGCGGGCCGGTGCACCCGATGGGGAGGGGGCTCGACTCCCGCGCGACCCCTCGCGCGGGCAACGGGAGGCAGCGGGAGGCTGTGCCGGACGTCACCCTTCCCCGCGTCGTGGGAAACCGCCAATATCGTGGGCAGGCCCGTGTGGCCTGCAAACACCATCCGCCGAGCCGAGGGAGCCGCCCGATGTCCGATTTCGTACCCGGACTTGAAGGAGTCGTCGCGTTCGAGACGGAGATCGCCGAACCCGACAAGGAAGGCGGCTCGCTCCGCTACCGAGGTGTCGACATCGAGGACCTCGTGGGCCATGTGTCGTTCGGCAACGTCTGGGGTCTGCTGGTGGACGGGGCGTTCAACCCCGGTCTGCCGCCCGCCGAACCGTTCCCCATCCCCGTGCACTCCGGCGACATCCGTGTCGACGTGCAGTCCGCGCTCGCCATGCTGGCGCCCGTGTGGGGTCTGAAACCACTGCTCGACATCGACGCGGAGACGGCGCGTGACGACCTGGCGCGGGCGGCCGTGATGGCCTTGTCGTACGTCGCCCAGTCGGCGCGCGGACAGGGTCTGCCGATGGTCCCGCAGAGCGAGATCGACAAGGCGACCTCCGTGGTGGAGCGGTTCATGATCCGCTGGCGCGGTGAGCCGGACCCCAAGCACGTCAAGGCCGTCGACGCCTACTGGACGTCGGCCGCCGAGCACGGCATGAACGCCTCGACGTTCACCGCGCGCGTCATCGCGTCGACCGGCGCGGACGTGGCCGCGGCGCTGTCCGGCGCGGTGGGCGCGATGTCGGGTCCGCTGCACGGTGGCGCCCCGTCCCGGGTCCTCGGCATGATCGAGGAGATCGAGCGGACCGGCGACGCCACGACGTACGTGAAGCAGGCCCTGGACAGGGGCGAGCGGCTGATGGGCTTCGGGCACCGGGTGTACCGGGCCGAGGACCCGCGCGCCCGCGTCCTGCGGCGTACGGCACGTGAGCTGGCCGCGCCGCGCTTCGAGGTGGCCGAGGCACTGGAGAAGGCCGCGCTGGAGGAGCTGCACGCCCGCCGCCCCGACCGGGTACTGGCGACGAACGTCGAGTTCTGGGCGGCGATCGTCCTGGACTTCGCCGAGGTCCCGGCGCACATGTTCACGTCGATGTTCAGCTGCGCCCGTACGGCGGGCTGGTCGGCGCACATCCTGGAGCAGAAGCGGACGGGTCGCCTGGTGCGCCCCTCGGCGACGTACGTCGGCCCCGGCACGCGTGACCCGCGACAGATCGCGGGGTACGAGCAGCTCGCGGCCCTGGGGAACTGAGCCGCCCGGCGAACCTGTCCACCGCACCATGCCGGAGTGCGTCAGGTGCGGTACGCCCGGCCGCCCGGAAGCCCTGCCCGACGGCCTCTGCCGCTCCCGCCACCGGCCCGACCCGTCGGAGCCCGTGGCCCCTCCGGCCGGAGGTCTCGGTGAGTCCGACGTGCGCGCCCGCGCGGGCCACGTCCGCGAGCTGCTGCTCAGGTCCCGCTGAGCGGCCGGAGGCTGGAAGCCAGGCATCCCGAAACGGGACGTCCCGGAGCGGTCGGTCACGTTCCGGTGCGCCGAAATCCAGTCAATCTACGGCCGCGTGGCCGACTCACCCCGGGCCGGTGAAACCCGTTGCCGCTTCAAGGAATTCGGCGAGAACGGCGCTCACACGGGCCTCCACCGATGTGGCCAGGCTCGCTCATCGTGGCGATCATCACGCTGCGGTAAATGATCACTACGGATAGCTTTCGCGAGTGATCCCCCATCAGATTCAGCGCACCGAGACCCCGCTCGCCGAGCTCACTGACATCCTCTTCGCGGATCGACTCGAGTCGACCCACGAACGATGGAGGAAACTGTTCAGCTCCGCCCCGTTCCGGTTCCAGGAGGGACTGACGCACCAGGAGCGCATAGCGCTGTCCTACGAACGTCTCCGGCTGGTCAACGCGGCCGTGGACGGCCCGCAGGACCTGGTGACCGATCCCGTCGCGCTCACGGCGCTCCACGAGTGGGCGGGCATCGTCGATCCCGGCATGGCGACCGTCGCGAGCATCCACTACAACCTCTTCCTCGGCAGCCTGCTCGACCATGACCGCGCGGGACGTGATCTGTCCGAGTACGTCCGGGGAGACCGGATCGGCACCTTCCTGTGCACCGAGCTGGCGCACGGCAACGACGCCGCGCAGATGGAGACCACGGCCACGCTCGACCGCGCGTCCGGCGGCTTCGTCCTGCACACCCCGACGCCGGGTGCGGCCAAGTACATGCCCAACACCGGCCCCACGGGCGGAGCGAAGAGTGCCGTCGTGGCGGCGCGCCTGATCATCGACGGTGAGGACAAGGGTGTCTTCCTCTTCCTCACCCCGCTGAGCGACGAGGAGGGCCACCCGCTGCCGGGAGTGGAGGTGAGCCCGCTGCCCCAGGCCGCCAGCAGCCCCGTCGACCACTGCGCCACGGTCTTCGACGGCGTCCGGCTCCCCCTCGACGCCCTCCTCCAGGGCGACCACGGGCGCCTCGGCCCGGACGGGGCGTTCAGCAGTTCCCTGGGGAGTCCCCGCAAGCGGTTCCTGCGGTCCATCGGGCGCGTCACGGCGGGGAAGCTGTGCATGAGCGCGTACAGCCTGGGCGTGACGCGCCACGCGCTGGCCGTCGCCATGCGCCATGCGCACTCCCGGGTCACGTCCGGCATGACCAGCGGCCAGAAGGTGCCGCTGATAGCCCACCGCAGTCACCACGCCCCGCTGCTCGACGCCGTCGCGACGACGTACGCGGCCACGCTGCTGCACCGGTCCGTCGTACGGGAGTGGACGTGGGCCGAGGACACCGACCGTGAGGCGAACGAGCGCCTGACGGCCGTCACCAAGGGGTGGATCACCTGGCAGGCCCGCGCGGTCATGACCGAGTGCCGGGAGCGGTGCGGCGCCCAGGGGCTGCTCCTGGCCAACGGCATAGCGGGGCAGCTCGCGGCCAACGAGGGGACGATCACGGCCGAGGGCGACAACAAGGTCATCTGGGTGAAGGCCGCGGGCGAGATGCTCCTGGGCGGATTCTCGCCGAAGCCGCCCAGCGAGATCGGCCCGGAGCACCGTGCGCTGACGGACCCCGAGCACCTGCAGGACCTGATGGCCGACCTGGAGCGCATATGGCACGCCCGCGCCCGGAAGCGGCTCCGGGAGCGGGCGGCCTCGCCCATGGCGCGATGGAACGCGGCCGTCACACCGGCTCTGCGACTGGTCGACAGCCACGTCCACCGGCTGGCCGGCGAGGCACTGCTGACCGCGGTCGGCCAGGCCGCCTCTCCGCAGGCCCGTGATCTCCTCGGTGATCTGCACAGCCTGTTCGCCCTGCGCCAGGTCGCCGCGCACAGCGGAGACCTCCTGGCGGAGGGCCGGCTGACGGCCGCCCAGGTCCAGGAGCTCCCCGACGTGGTCGAGACCGTCGTCGCCGCGCTCGAACCGCACGCGCTCACGCTCACCGACGCCTTCGCGGTGCCCGACGCGCTCCTGGACACCTATCCCATGCTGGGGGGCTGAACGGGAGGACGCGGGGCCGGCACCGTTCGCGGGGAGCCCGCCGGCCGTCGTACGCCACCGACGGCCGGGGTCCGGAGCCCCCCGGCGGGTCCGGTCAGAAATAGAGCGCCCGGTGCATCGCGTACGTGAACCTGTCGCCCGCGCTCAGTGTCCGCACCATCCGGTCGCAGAAGGTCTCGTACTCCTCCTCCTGCGTCCCGTCCAGGGAGATCGCCGTCGCCGGCCCGGTGGGTGCCGCGTGCCGCAGTGAGCCCAGGAGGCGGGGAGGGGCCTGTATCTGGAGGATGTCCAGTACGCGGCGGAAGTTGTCCACCACGTTCTGGCCGTGCTCCGCGATCTCGCCGAGCGCGCGGGCCAGCGGGCCGACCGCTTCCGATTCCGCTCTCGCGAGCAGGCCGTGGCAGGCACTCAGCCCCGAGATGCTCTCCGCGCTCATCCCGACGACGTGCAGGCACGTCAGCCGCGCACCGCCCCGGCCCCGGAGCGTGTAGCCCTCCGGGTCCCTTCGCCGACGGGCCCGGCGGACCGCCGTCTCCTGCCAGTGGAGGCGGGGAGGCATCCGGCTCTGGATGTCTCCCCAGCCTTCGTACGCGTCACGAATGATCTTCGCCTGCCCGGGGGGAAGGTCGCGCAGGTAGAAGTAGTACAGCGAGTGGAGGAGCGGTTCCTCCATCGCCAGGAATCTGGTCATGAAGACGGGGTCTTCCGGCACCAGGACGTGCATCGAGCTCCTTCTGTCACCAGGCTGGGACGGGATCGCCGGGCACTCGCACCGATTCCGGGTCCGTCGGGGGCACGGGCCGTCCCGTCCCCGTCGAAGCGCCTCCGGAAGCCGTGTGCGCCACCACCTCGGTCACCACCGGCGGGCCTGTCCGCCGGCGGCCCGGATCCACCGGTCCGAGGCCGGTGGACGGCTCTTCCGGGAACGCGGATGCGTGGTGCGACCTGCGACGACGGGGTCGTTGCGGCAGCCACAACTGTCCGGTCCGGCACGGCAGTTACGAGTAATGATCTTGCCATGCCGAGGAGCGTCCGGAGACCGCGCGGCGCGGCTCCAGGTTCTCGGGAGCCGATGTGCGGGGCACAGGTGGGCCGGGTGGGATGCCCAGGAATCCGTACGGCGCCCCGGTCGTCCGGCGTCCACGCGGAGCCCGGTCGACGCCTCTGTGGACCAGGCAGGTAATTCGGTGAAAGTGTCGCCGGTCCCGACGTTAGGGTGACCCGCATGAGCCACATAGCGTTGAGTGATGTCACGCTGCACTACGACGACCAGGGGCCGTCGGACGGGCTGCCGGTCGTGCTCGTGCACGGCCATCCGTTCAACCGCGGCATGTGGGAACCGTCCGTGCGGGCACTGGTGGTGGCGGGCTACCGCGTGATCACCCCGGATCTGCGCGGCTACGGCGACAGCGGTGTCACCCCCGGCAAGGTCCTGCTCTCCGGTTTCGCGGACGACATCGCCGCTCTCCTCGACCACCTGGGCGTGGAACGCGCGGTCGTCGGCGGTGTGTCCATGGGCGGCCAGATCGCCATGGAGTTCCGGCGGGGCCGCCCGGAGCGGGTCCTGGGTCTGGTGCTGTCCGACACCTCCGCGCCCCCCGAGACCGAGGAGGGCAAGGAGATCCGCAACGCGATGGCGGACCGGCTGCTGGCCGAGGGCATGGACGGTTACGCGGCCGAGGTGATCGGCAAGATGCTCGCCCCGTACAACGTCACCGGCCTGCCGGACGTGGCGGCACACGTCCTGGGCATGATGCGGGCCACCGACCCCGAGGGTGCGGCCGCCGCGCTCCGGGGACGGGCCGAGCGGCTCGACCACCGGGACACCCTCGCCGCCGTCGACACACCGGTCCTGCTCGTGGTGGGCGCGGACGACGCCTTCACCCCGGTCCGCGACGCCGAGGACATGCTCCGTCTGGTACCCCACGCCACGCTCGCCGTCATCGAACGGGCAGGCCACCTGCCGGGGGTGGAGCAGCCCGAGCGGTTCAACGAAGCGCTACTGGGCTTCCTGGGCGCCCGGTTCACCGGCGGTGCGTGAGGGGCCCAGCGCGTCGTCCACCAGCCCCGCCCACTGTGCGACGACCCTGCGGCGGCGGGCCGTGTCGTCGGTGAGGAAGTTGGCGAGACCCAGGCCCCGGGCCATGTCCAGGAGGCCCTGGACCGTCTCGCGGACCCCTGGGCAGCCCTCGTCCGCGCCCAGGAGTTCGACGGCGATGCGGTGGGTCTCACGGCCGACGCGGCCTTCGAGCTCGGTGACGCGGGCGCGGAGCGGTTCCTCGTTGGAGGCGGCGACCCAGAGCTGGAGCGCGGCGCGGAAGAGCGGTCCGGTGTAGAGGTCGACGATGGCGGCGATCACCGCCGGGCGGCCCTGGACGGGCAGGGCGCGCAGGGCGGCGGAGCGTTCCTCGGCGACGTACTCGATGGCGCCGGTGAACAGGTCCTCGCGGGTCGGGAAGTGGTGCTGGGCAGCGCCGCGGGAGACCCCGGCGCGTTCGGCGACGACGGAGACGGTGGAGCCTGCCCAGCCGTGTTCGGCGAGACAGGCCACCGCCGCTTCGAGCAGCCGTTGACGGGTGGCACGGCTGCGGTCCTGCTTGGGGGACTTGGGGCTCGTGGCGATCACAGCAGCCATGCGGGATCCCGTCGTTCCAGGAAGGCCGTCATCCCTTCCCGTGCCTCGTCGGAGGCGAAGAGTGCAGCGGAACGGGCGATGAGGTCTTCGGCGTACTGATCGAAAGTCCTCAGCACAGTAACCGTGACCAACTCCTTCGACGCGGCCAGCCCCTGGGGGGACGCTCTGCGCAGCCCGTCCAGCACCGGTACGAGGGCCTCGTCCACGTCCCCGGCCGCGAGGGTCACGAGGCCGGTCCGGGCGGCTTCCGCCGCGTCGAAGCGTTCCCCGGTGAGGTAGTAGCGGGACGCCGCGCGGGGGTCGAGGCGGGGCAGCAGGGGCAGGGAGATGACGGCGGGGGCGAGGCCGAGGCGTGATTCGGTGAGGGCGAAGGAGGAGTCGGGGCCCGCGACCGAGATGTCGCAGGCGCCGAGCAGTCCGAGCCCGCCGGCCCGGACGTGCCCGGTGACCCGGGCGACGACCGGTTTGGGCAGGGTGACGATGCGTCGCATGAGGGCGACGAAGGCGTGCGGGTCGGCCGGTGCCCTGAGATCGGCGCCCGCGCAGAACGTGTTGCCGGTGTGGGTGAGGACCACGGCCCGTACGGTGTCGTCCGCGGCGCAGGCGTCGAGGGCGTCGGTCAGCCCGGACACGAGCCGTGCGCTCAGGGCGTTGCGGTTGGCCGGGGAGTCGAGCGTGAGCGTGGTGACACCCCGGTCGTGGGTGGGTGCGGCGAGGGTCATCGTTACTCTCCCCGGGTCGGGTTCGTGCGCGGGTCCGGCGTGGATCATTGACGCCGCTCCCGGTCGCGCAGTTCCCTGCGCAGGATCTTTCCGGAGGCGGCGCGCGGTACGGCCTCGATGAATTCGGCCCGTCTGACCTTCTTGTACGGCGATACGCGCTCGGCGACGTACGCCATGACGTCGTCCGCGGTGAGGTCCTGGGCGGCCGGTCCGCGTACGACGTAGGCCTTGGGCACCTCGTTGCCGTCGGCGTCGGGGACGCCGATCACGGCGGCGTCGGCGATCGACGCGTGGGTGAGGAGGAGGGCTTCGAGCTCGGCGGGGGCGACCTGGTAGCCCTTGTACTTGATGAGTTCCTTGACCCGGTCGACGACGAAGAGCCAGCCGTCCGCGTCGACGCGGCCGACGTCCCCGGTGTGCACCCAGCCGTCGCCGTCGATCATGTCGGCGGTGGCTCCGGGGCGGCCGAGGTAGCCCTTCATCACCTGCGGGCCGCGGATGAGGATCTCGCCGTCGGTGTCGACGCCGAGGTCGGTGGCCGGGTCCTCGATGGACACGATCCGCATCTCGGTGCTGGGCAGCAGCTTCCCGACGGCTCCGGGCGGCGGGTTCTCCGCGTCGAGGGGCACGACGTGGGTGCCTGGCGAGAGTTCCGTCATGCCGTACGCCTGCCGGACGGGCGGCACGCCCAGACGGTTCGAGCAGGCTTCGGCGAGCTCGGCGTCCAGGGGCGCGGCGGCGCTGACGATGTATTCGAGCGAGGACAGGTCGTACGTGCCGACGGCCGGGTGCTTGGCGAGGGCCAGGACGATCGGCGGGGCCACGTACAGCCCGCTGATGCGGTGTTCCTGGATGGCGCCGAGGAACTGGTCGAGGTCGAACCGGGGCAGCACGACGACGGTGGCTCCGCAGCGCAGCGGGACGTTCATCAGGGCGGTCAGCCCGTAGATGTGGAAGAAGGGGAGGACGGCGAGGATGCGGTGGCCGGGCCCCATGGGGATGAAGGGGCGCAGCTGCTCCAGGTTGGTACCGATGGAGCGGTGGGTGAGCATGACGCCCTTGGGGGTACCGGTGGTCCCGGAGGAGTACGGGAGGGCGGCGACGTCCTCCGCGGGGTCGAAGGCGATGTCGGGCTCGGGGGCGGTGGAGCCCAGCATGTCGAGTACGGAGGTGTGGCCCTCGGCCTGGTCGCAGACGAAGATCTCCTGGATGCCGCCCGCGAGTTCGGCCGCCCGGCGGGCGACGTCGAGGAACGGGGACACGGTGACGATCCAGCGGGCGGCCGAGTCCTCCAGCTGTTTGGCGAACTCCTCGGCCGTGGCCAGCGGGTGCACGGTGGTGACGGCGGCGCCGGCGCGCGTGGCCCCGTAGAAGACGGCCGGGTAGGCGATCGTGTTGGGGCTGTGCAGGGCGAGGACGTCGCCCTTGCGCAGTCCCGCCGCGGCGAGGTGCGCGGCGATGCGGCGGTGGAAGGTGTCGAGCTGGGCGTAGGTGACGGAGAGGCCGTTCGTGCCGTCGACCAGGGCGACGGTGTCGCCGAAGGCCGCGGCCCCGCCGAGAACCGCTTCGTGGATGGGTGCGTCGAGGGCCGGAACGTCTGCGTACACACTGCGGAACACCATGGTGGTCCCCTGTCGTCGCGGTGCGGCGGGCACGCGGCCCGCTCGGGAGCGGGGCCGTCGCGCGGGTGTGAGGAGTCGGGGTCTCGCCTGTCGGCATGCCGGGGGAGACCCGGACCGACCGGGTTACGTCGTCAGTACGACTTCGGCAGTCCCAGCGACTGGTGGGAGACGTAGTTCAGGATCATCTCCCTGCTGACGGGCGCGATACGGGCCACGCGTGCGGCCGTGATCAGCGAGGCGAGGCCGTATTCGCGGGTGAGGCCGTTGCCGCCGAGGGTGTGGACTGCCTGGTCGACGGCCTTCACACAGGCCTCGCCGGCCGCGTACTTGGCCATGTTGGCGGCCTCGCCGGCGCCGACGTCGTCGCCCTCGTCGTACAGCCTGGCGGCCTTCTGCATCATGAGACGGGCCAGTTCCAGCTCGATGTGGGCGATGGCGAGCGGGTGCGCGATGGCCTGGTGGGCGCCGATGGGGGCTTTCCACACCTGGCGGGTGCGGGCGTACTCGACGGCCTTGCCGAGTGCGTAGCGCCCCATCCCGATGCCGAACGCGGCGGTCATGACGCGCTCGGGGTTGAGCCCGGCGAACAGCTGGGCCAGCCCGGCGTCCTCATCGCCCACGAGCGCGTCGGAGGGCAGTCGCACGTCGTCGAGGGTCAGCTCGAACTGCTTCTCCGGAGCGTGGAGTTCCATGTCGATCCGCGAGCGTCCGAAGCCGAGGGCGTCGCGCGGGACGATGAAGAGGCAGGGCTTGAGCGTGCCGGTCCGCGCGTCCTCGGTGCGGCCGACGACGAGGGTGGCGGCCGCGATGTCGACGCCGGACACGAAGACCTTGCGGCCGGTGAGGATCCAGTCGCCCCCGCCGTCGCGGCGGGCGGTGGTGGTGATGCGGTGGGAGTTCGATCCGGCGTCGGGCTCGGTGATGCCGAAGGCCATGGTGAGGCTGCCGTCGGCGAGGCCGGGCAGCCACTGCCGCTTCTGGGAGTCGGTGCCGAAGCGGGCGATGACGGTGCCGCAGATGGCGGGCGAGACGACCATCATCAGCAGGGGTGATCCGGCGGCGCCGAGCTCCTCCAGGACGATGGAGAGCTCGGCCAGGCCGCAGCCTCCGCCGCCGTACTCCTCGGGGAGGTTGACGCCGAGGTAGCCGAGTCTCGCGGCGTCGGTCCACAGCTCGTGGGGGTGGGAGCCCTCACGGACCACGGTGGCCATGTAGTCGCGCCCGTAGCGCGTGCCGAGGGCGGCGACGGCGGCGCGCAGTGCCTTGTGCTCTTCTGTTTCGAGGACGGTGCTCATGCGTTCTCCGTTGGCTGTCGGGCGGCGGGATCCGGTGCGGCGGGGTCGGTGACGACGGCGAGCAGTGCGCCGACCTCGACCTGGAGGCCGGGGGCGGCGTGGAGCGCGGTGAGGGTGCCTGAGGCGGGGGCGAGGATGCGGTGCTCCATCTTCATCGCCTCCAGCCAGATCAGCGGCTGCCCGGCCTCGACGGCCGCGCCCGGTGCGAGGCCGTTGGCGAGGCGTACGACGGTGCCGGGCATGGGGGCGAGCAGTGAACCGGGTTCGGTGCGTTCGGCGGGGTCGGTGAAGCGGGGCAGGACGGTGAAGGTGTACCCGCCCGCGGCGCCGTCCACATGGGTCCGCCCGTCGTGGACGGTGACGGTGAAGTGCCGGGTGAGGCCGCCGGATTCGAGGGTGACGTGGCCGGGGGCGGCGGTGACGACACGTTCGCCGGTCTCCGGCCGGGCGCCGGTGCGTCCGGTCCGGTAGGCGATCTCGTGCTCGGTGCCGTCCGGCTCGCTGCGGTAGCTCACGGTCTGGGCCTGCGAGGTGAGGTTGCGCCAGGCGCCGAGGCGGGCGGTTCCCGTGGCGGGCCGGGTGGCGGCCCGGGCCAGGGCGGCGGCGGTCGCCGCGAGGCGGCGGCCGTCCTCGTCCTCGGACCGGGTGAGCGCGGTGAGGTGCCGGTCGTAGAAGCCGGTGTCCGGGCGGGCCCCGGCGAAGTCGGGGTGGCGCAGGGACCGTACGAGCAGGTCGCGGTTGGTGACCGGCCCGTGGATGCGGGCGCGTTCAAGAGTGCGGGCGAGGAGGCGTACGGCTTCGGTGCGGGTGGCGGCGTGGGCGACGACCTTGGCGAGCATCGGGTCGTAGTGCACCCCGATGGTGTCGCCGCCGGTGTAGCCGGTGTCGAGCCGCAGGCCGGGGCCGTCCGGGACGTCCAGGGTGTGCAGGGTCCCGGTCTGCGGCTGCCAGTTCGCGGCGGGGTCCTCGGCGTACAGCCGGGCTTCGACCGCGTGCCCGTACGGCTCCGGGGGCGTGGCGGCGGGCAGCGGTGCGCCCTCCGCGACGCGGAGTTGCAGGGCGACGAGGTCGAGCCCGAACACCGCTTCCGTGACGGGGTGTTCGACCTGGAGGCGGGTGTTCATCTCCAGGAAGTACGGGCGTCCTTCGGCCGATACGAGGAACTCGACGGTCCCCGCGCCCCGGTAGCCCACGGCCTGGGCCGCGGCGACGGAGGCGTCGTGGAGCCGCGCACGCAGCGCGTCGTCGAGGCCGGGGGCCGGGGCCTCCTCGATGACCTTCTGGTGGCGGCGCTGGAGCGAGCAGTCCCGGGTGCCGAGTGCCCACACCGTGCCCTGTGCGTCGGCCATGACCTGGACCTCGACGTGCCGGCCGTGCTCGACGTAGGGCTCGGCGAAGACCTCGCCGTCGCCGAAGGCGGAGGCGGCCTCGGCGGTGGCGGCCGTCAGCTCGCCGGGCAGGTCGGCGAGGTCCCGGACGATCCGCATCCCGCGTCCGCCGCCGCCCGCCGCGGCCTTGAGCAGCAGCGGAAGGTCCTCGGTGGTGGCGGCGCACGGGTCCACGGGGGCGAGGAGGGGCACCCCGGCGGCGGCCATCAGTTCCTTGGCGCGGGTCTTGGACGCCATCATCTCGATGGCCTTCACCGGCGGCCCCACCCACAGGAGGCCCGCGTCCCGCACGGCCTGGGCGAACCGGGCGTTCTCGGAGAGGAAGCCGTAGCCGGGGTGCACGGCGTCGGCGCCCGCCGCGAGGGCCGCGGCGACGACGAGGTCGCCGCGCAGGTACGTATCGGCGGGTGCGGCGCCCGGGAGGCGTACGGCGGTGTCGGCCTCCCGGACGTGCAGGGCTTCGGCGTCCGCGTCCGAGTACACGGCGACGGTGGAGATGCCCAGCTCACGGCAGGTGCGGAAGATCCGGCAGGCGATCTCGCCCCGGTTGGCGACAAGGAGAGTGGTGATCATATGTGCCTCACATCCGGAAGACGCCGAAGCCGCCGCGGGCGCCCTCGACCGGTGCCGTGTGGATCGCGGACAGGCACATCCCGAGGACGGCCCTGGTGTCGCGGGGGTCGATGACCCCGTCGTCGTACAGCCGCCCGGACAGGAACATGGGCAGGGACTCGGACTCGATCTGCTGCTCCACCATGGCGCGCAGTCCGGCGTCGGCCTCGTCGTCGTAGGGCAGGCCCCTGGCCGCGGCCGAGGCGCGGGCGACGATCGACAGGACGCCGGCGAGCTGCTGGGGGCCCATGACGGCGGACTTGCTGCTGGGCCAGGCGAAGAGGAAGCGGGGGTCGTAGGCGCGGCCGCACATGCCGTAGTGCCCGGCACCGTAGGAGGCGCCCATGAGGACGGACAGGTGCGGGACCCTGGAGTTCGACACCGCGTTGATCATCATCGCGCCGTGCTTGATGATGCCTCCCTGCTCGTACTCCTTGCCGACCATGTAGCCGGTGGTGTTGTGCAGGAAGAGGAGCGGGATGTCGCGCTGGTTGGCGAGCTGGATGAACTGCGCGGCCTTCTGCGACTCCTCGCTGAACAGCACCCCTTGCGCGTTGGCGAGGATCCCTACGGGATAGCCGTGGAGCCGGGCCCAGCCGGTGACCAGGCTCGTCCCGTACAGCGGCTTGAAGGCGTCGAAGTCCGATCCGTCGACGAGCCGGGCGATGACCTCGCACGGGTCGAAGGGGATCTTGAGGTCACCGGGCACGATCCCGATCAGCTCGTCCTCGTCGTACTTCGGCGGTTCGGCGGGCGCCGGATCTGCGTGCGACTTCCGCCAGTTGAGCCGGGCGACGATGCGGCGCGCCTGGCGCAGGGCGTCGTGCTCGTCGAGCGCGAAGTGGTCGGCGAGTCCCGAGGTGCGGGCGTGCATCTCGGCGCCGCCGAGCGATTCGTCGTCGCTCTCCTCGCCGGTGGCCATCTTCACCAGCGGTGGGCCGCCGAGGAAGACCTTCGACCGCTCCTTGATCATCACGGTGTGGTCGGACATGCCGGGGACGTACGCGCCTCCGGCGGTGGAGTTCCCGAAGACGACGGCGACGGTGGGGATGCCGGCCGCCGACAGCCGGGTGAGGTCGCGGAACAGCGCGCCCCCCGGGATGAAGATCTCCTTCTGCGAGGGCAGGTCGGCGCCGCCCGACTCGACGAGGCTGACGCAGGGCAGCCGGTTGGCGAAGGCGATCTCGTTCGCCCGCAGGGCCTTCCTGAGTGTCCACGGGTTGGAGGCGCCGCCGCGTACGGTCGGGTCGTTGGCGGTGATCAGGCACTCGACGCCTTCCACGGTCCCGATCCCGGTGACGAGTGAGGCGCCCGTCGCGTAGTCGCTGCCCCAGGCGGCGAGCGGGGACAGTTCGAGGAACGGTGTGTCCGGGTCGATCAGCAGCTCGATCCGCTCGCGGGCCAGCAGCTTTCCGCGCTCTCGGTGCCGCGTCACGTACTTCTCGCCGCCGCCCGCCAGCGCCTTGGCGTGTTCGGTGTCCAGCTCGGCGAGCTTCGCGAGCATGGCCTCGCGGTGGGCGGTGTATTCGGGTCCGGCGGTGTCGAGTGCGGTGGGCAGGACGGTCATGCGGTCACCTCCGGTTCTTCTAGGAGCGCTGTGGGGACGGGGAGGTGCCGGGACCGCAGCCACTCCCCCACCGCCTTGGCCTGCGGATCGAAGCGGGCCTGTGCGGCGACGCCCTCGCCGAGGAGGCCGTGGACGACGAAGTTCAGCGCCCGCAGGTTCGGCAGGACATGGCGTACGACGGTGAGCCCGGCGGTCTCCGGGAGCAGTTCCTGGAAGCGGGCGACGGTCAGCTCGTGGGCCAGCCACCGCCACGCGTCGTCGCCGCGCACCCACACGCCGACGTTGGCGTCGCCGCCCTTGTCACCGCTGCGGGCTCCGGCGACGCGGCCGAGCGGGGCGGTGCGGACGGGGCCGGGCGGCAGCGGGTCCGGGAGTCCGGGCTCCTCGACCGCTTCGAGCGCCCTGTGCGGTCCGGCCGGGGGCACGTCCTCCCGGTCCCCGTCCGGGAGGACGGCCACGTGCCCGACCTCCGCCACGGGTACGTACCTGGCCTCGAACACCCCGTACGGGGCGCCCTTTCCCGGCGGGGCGGTCAGGTGGAAGCCCGGGTAGCTGCCGAGGGCAAGCTCGACGGCCGCCCCGGACACCGCACGGCCCACGGTGTCCGCGTCCCGGTCGCGCACGACGAGGCGGAGCAGGGCGCCGGCGGTCTCCTCGGTGGCGGCATCGGGCCGGTCGGTGCGCACGAGCTCCCACCGCACCTCGGCGGGCTGCCGTCCGCCCCGGGCGAGGGCGTCGGCGAACTGGTCCTTCACGAGGCGTGCCTTGGCCTCGATGTCGAGGCCGGTCAGCACGAAGACGACCTCGTTGCGCCAGCCGCCGAGCCGGTTGAGCCCGACCTTGAGCGTGGGCGGCGGGGCCTCACCCCGGACTCCGGAGATCCGTACGCGATCCGGCCCGTCCGGTGTCAGCCGTACGGTGTCGAGCCGGGCGGTGACGTCCGGCCCGGCGTACCGGGCCCCGGCGGTCTCGTACAGCAGCTGGGCGGTGACGGTGCCGACGTCCACGACACCGCCCGTGCCGTCGTGCTTGGTGATGACGCTCGCCCCGTCCTCGTGGATCTCGGCGAGGGGGAATCCGGGCCTGCGGACGTCGTGGTCGCCGAAGAACGCGTAGTTCCCGCCCGTGGCCTGTGTCCCGCACTCCAGCACGTGCCCGGCGACGACGGCCCCGGCGAGGGCGTCGTGGTCCTCGGGCCCCCAGCCGAAGTGGGCGGCGGCGGGTCCGGTGACGAGGGCGGCGTCGGTGACGCGTCCGGTGACGACGATGTCGGCCCCGGCCCGCAGACAGGCCGCGATGCCCGCGCCGCCGAGGTAGGCGTTCGCGGTGAGGAATCCGTAGGGTGCGGGAAGGCTGTCGCCCTCGACGTGCGCGACCCGCACGGGCACGCCCACCGTGTCCGCCAACTTCCTCACGGCGTCGGCGAGTCCGGCCGGATTGAGCCCGCCGGCGTTGGTGACGATCTTCACGCCGCGCTCGTGGGCGAGGCCGAGACCGTCCTCCAGCTGCCGCAGGAAGGTGGAGGCGTAGCCGCGGGTGGGGTCCTTGATCCGGCTGCGACCGAGGATCAGCATGGTGAGCTCGGCGAGGTAGTCCCCGGTCAGGACGTCGAGGGAACCGCCGGTGAGCATCTCGCGTACGGCGTCGAAGCGGTCGCCGTAGAACCCGGAGGCGTTGCCGATCCGCAGCGGCCCCGGCCCCGTCATCGGTCACCCCTGGGGAGACGTCCTCGTCCGGCGGGTCCGGCGAAGGCCTGCGCGATGTCCAGCCAGTGGCCGGCGTCGGCGCCCACCGCCACCAGGGCGAGGTCGTCGCGGTGGGCGCGGTGGGTGACGAGCAGGCAGAAGTCGAGCAGGGGCCCGGTGACACGCTGGGCGGCGTCCTCGGGGCCGTACGCGTACGCCTGGCCGTCCGGTCCCTCCAGCTCCACCCGGAACGGCTCGCCGGGCGGCCTCTCGCCGTGCACGAAGTAGGCGTAGTCCCGGGCCCGCACCCCGATCCTGGCCACGTGCCGCAGCCGCGCGGTCGGCTTCCGGGCCGCCCCGAGGGCGTCGGCGACGTCCTGCGCGTGGGCCCAGGTCTCCATGATCCGCGCGGTCGCCATCGAGGCGACGCTCATGGGTGGCCCGTACCAGGGGAATCTGGCCCCGTCGGGTGCCTCCCGCAGCGCCCGGTGGAGCCGGTCCCGGCCCTCCCGCCACTGCACGAACAGGGCTTCGGGCGGCAGCCGCGCCACTCTCTCGGCGGCTGCCTCGTCGACGAAGGTGTCGGGGTCGGCGAGCGCCCTGTCGACCTCGGCGGCGAAGGCCTCGGGCTGGGTGACGGCGATCAGCGCGACCTCGTCGGTCCAGTTCAGGTGAGCGATCTGATGGGCTACGGTCCACCCCTCGGCGGGTGTCGGCCCGGCCCATCCTCCGGCGCCCAGTCCGGCGACCAGCAGGTCGAGTTCGTCGCTCTCCCGGCGCAGGTCGTCGAGCACGGCGACGGTGACGGCTGCGGCATCGGACACGGTGCGCTCCCTCGGGGCGTGGCGGTGTGCCCCGGAGCATGCCAGCGGCCCGGAAAACAAGCAAGCACGCTTGCATGGTTTTTTCGCAGGGAGCAACCACGCCTGGAGAAAGGCCGGTTCAGGTGGTGAGCGGTGGCCGGTTGTCGCCTCCACGTGGTCGGGGATGCCGTCGTGCCGATCACCCACGGTCGGCGTCCCGGCGGGCTCGGACATCAGGATGGCGGCGCCGGACGGGGCGGACGGCCCGTGCTCCGCGGGGGACGGTGAAGACCGCGCCGTGCGGGAGCAGGACCGTGCGCTCAGCAGCAGTTCGTGGAGCGCCCCATGCCCGACCTGCCGGACGAGTCCCTGGCGCCGGTGCCGGCCTGGAGCCCGGGAGCGGCTGGACTCACCCCTCACGGTGGCGGAGCCGGCGGCACGGGCGGCCGTCAGCCCCGCGACGCCGCACCGCCGCTTCCGTGCCCAGCTGGGCACGACGCCGCCGGCGTGGCTCACGGGGGAACGCCTCGCCCTGGCCTGCCGGCTGACCGAACGGGGCGAGGCCCGCCTGGAGGTGGTCGCCCGGCGCGGCGGGCTCGGCCATGCTCGCGTGCGACGGGCAGGTTTCCGGCGCCAGCGGTACCCCGACGAAGTACTGCGGCAGCGGTCGGGTCCGCCCGGCCTCGTCGGTACCGCAACCGTGGCTACGGCCCGCGCGCTGTGGCGGGCGGGCCGTAGCCAGGCCGAGGTGCCCTACGTATGGCAGGTGGTATTTTGGAGGCATGATAAAGACGACGGTGTACCTCCCGGAGGACCTGGAAGTGCGGCTGGACGCCGAGTCGTCGGCCACCGGGGTCAGCAAGGCCGAGCTGATCCGACGGGGCATCGCGATGCTCCTGGAGAACGCGGAGCGGCCCAAGGGGACCCGGAAGCTTCCGGTCTTCGACAGCGGGCGCCCGCTCAGCCCCGACGCGATGGACGACTCCGTCTACGAGCACATCAAGGAACGAGCGGCACGCCGTTGATCATCGTCGCCGACACGTCCGCCCTGTACGCCGCCTTCGACGCTGCACAGCCGGAGCACCACGAGGCAGCGAGGGTCCTGGAGCGTGAGCGGCTCGCCGTCTCGCCGCTCGTCGTCACCGAACTCGATCACCTGGTGCACCGGGATCTCGGCTTCCCGGCGGCGATGCAGGTGATGGAGGCCCTGAACTCACGCATGGCGGACGGCCAGTACAGGCTGGCCGAGCTGAAGTCCGCGGACCTCGGTGCGGCCCATCAGGTCCGCCGGACGTACGAGGGGCTGAGGCTTGATCTCGCGGACGCGGTGGGCGTCGTCCTCGCCGACCGGTACAGGACCGACCGCATCTTCACCCTCGACCAGCGGGACTTCCGGGCCATCACGCCTCTGACCCCCGGCTTCGCCTCGTTCCGCATCCTGCCGGCCGACGGCTGAGGGCCGGCCCGGGGCCTACTCCGTGCGGCCCCCCTCCGCCTGGGAGGGTTCGGTCCGTGGGACGTCCGGGTGGGTCTCGGAGGCCCGGCGGCGGTCGGTGGGTTCGTCGCGTTCGCCCTCGGCCTGCGAGGGGGTGTGCGCGTACAGCCCGTCGTACTCATCGGTTCCCTTCGTGGATCCCATGCGCGGGCCTCCTTCCTCAGGTCCCTTCCATCGTCCCTCTCCGCGAGGCGGCGCGCACCGCGCCCATGCTCGCGCCGATGACCAGGGCGATGGCCAGGGCGTCCGTCGTGGAGAGTGCCTGGTCGAGGATGAGGAAGCCGGCCGCGGCGGCGATGGCGGGTTCCAGGCTCATCAGGATCGCGAAGGTGGGAGCGGGCAGCCTGCGCAGGGCCATGAGCTCCAGGGTGTACGGGAGGACCGAGCTCAGCACGGCCACCGCCGCGCCCAGTGCCAGCGTGGACGGGACCAGGAGTCTCGATCCGGCCTCCATGATGCCGAGGGGCAGCGAGAGGACCGCCGCCACCACCATCGCCAGGGCCAGGCCGTCGGCCTGCGGGAAGCGGCGGCCGGTGCGTGCGCTGAAGACGATGTACGCCGCCCACATGGCGCCCGCCCCCAGCGCGTACGCCGCTCCGACCGGGTCCAGCCGGTCGAAGCCCCCGCCGCTCAGCAGGACGACGCCGCCGAGTGCCAGGCCCGCCCAGACCAGGTTGGCCAGGCGGCGGGAGGCGACCACCGAGAGGACCAGCGGGCCCAGCACCTCCAGGGTGACGGCGGCGCCCAGCGGGATGCGCTCGGCGGCCTGGTAGAAGAGCGTGTTCATCGCGCCCATCACGACGCCGAACGCCACCACCGTGCCCCAGTCCGCGCGCGAGTGACCGCGCAGCTTGGGGCGGCAGACGACCAGCAGGACGAGCGCGGCGGCGGCGAGACGCAGGGTGACCACACCGAGCGCGCCCGCCCTCGGCATCAGCAGGACCGCGACCGCCGCCCCGAACTGCACGGAGAGCCCGCCCGCGACCACCAGGGCGACCGGCCCGAGCGCCGCCCCGCGGGCGCCGGGGCGGCCATGACCGGGCTCGTCGAGCGCGGACACCGCCTCCGGTACGGCGACGGCTGCGGCCGGCTCTGCGGTGCTGCGCGGGTCGTTCACCTGACACCTTTCGGAAAGTTCACTGGAGTGCACTGAAAGGTCCACGATACGGCACCGGTGCCGCACCCTCCCCCTGCTCACGGTAGAGACGCGCGCGCCTCGCGTGAAATGCCGATTGCGCTCCCGTTATGCTCCCCACGCATGAGCACTGGACAGGGCGGCGGGCGCGGTATCGAGGTGCGCCATCTGCGCGCCTTCCTCGCGATCGCCGACGAGGGCAACGTCACACGGGCAGCCGGCAGGCTCCGGCTGACCCAGCCCGTCGTCTCGCGGACGCTGGCCGCCCTGGAGAGGCATCTGGGCGTCCGTCTCGTCGACCGGTCCACGCACCATCTCGCCCTCACCGCCGAGGGTGTCCTCTTCCGGGACAAGGCCGCCGCCGCGGTCGGCGCCTTCGACGAGGCCGTCGATCCCGGGCGGCCGCGTCACCGGCCGCTGCGGCTCGGGCACGCCTGGTCGGCGTTCGGCCCGTACACCACGCCGCTGCTGCGGACCTGGCAGGAGCGGGACCCGGCGACCCCGCTCGAACTGCGGCGGATCGACGACCGTACGGCGGGGCTGACGCGGGGCGAGGTCGACGCCGCGCTCCTGCGGGGGCCGGTGGACGCGCCGGGACTCGTCGCCGAGGTGCTGTTCACCGAGGCCCGGGTGGCCGCCGTCACCGCCGACGGGCCGCTCGCGGCCCACGGGTCGCTGACGCTTGCGGACCTGGCCGGGGACGCCGTCGTCCTGAACAGCGTCTCCGGCACCACCACGCTCGACCTGTGGCCCCGGGACGCGCGGCCGGTCGCCACGGTCACCGTCGCCAACACCGACGACTGGCTCGCCGCCATCGCCGCCGGGCGCGGGGCGGGGGTGTCCGGCGCGTCCACGGCCGACATGCATCCGCACGCCGGGGTCGCGTACCGGCTCCTCGACGACGCCCCGCCGCTGCCCGTCCTGCTGGCCCGCCGGGACGGTCCCGGCCACCCCGCGCTTCCGCGGCTCTTCGCGCTCGCACGGGAGATCGTCGAGCGCGGGCGCTGAGGCGCCCGCGGCAGCCGAGGGCCCGCCCCACGCGGCCCGGAGCCCCCGGACCCCCGCGAGAGGGCCGGGGGCTTCCGGGGTCCGGCGGGCCCGCGCCCGCACGGCCGGCGGGCCAGCGCGGGGGGCCTACTTCGCGCAGACCGCCTTGTCCGCCTGGACCTGCTGGATGTCGGCCGGGGCCTTGTCCGGGGCGGACAGCGGGGTGCCCGCCTCCGTGAAGTCGGGGCCCAGGGTCAGCACCATCGGGTCCATCTCGCCCGCGTCCGTCTTCGTCGGCTTCATGACCGAGGCCGACAGGCCCATCAGGTCGGCCAGCCGGCGCGCCTGGTCCGCCTGGTTGGGGGCGTAGACGAGCTGGGTCCTCTTGACGTCCTGGGGGGCGTTGGCCTTGTTGGTGGACTTCAGCACGCCCTCCTCGTTCTGCAGCCAGTCCAGGGCGTTCTGCGCGGACCCGGCCGGGGCACCGCCGTTGTAGACGTCGACCCGCACGTCCGCCGGGTCGGCCATCTCGCCCTTGAGCTTGGCGGCGGCCGCCGCCTTCGCCGCGGCCTTCTCCTGCTTCTCCACCGCGGTGAAGGAGACGTCCTCACGCATCATCGAGAACACCTGAGGCGCCTTGGACTCGTCGAGGATGACGGTGGCCTTGTCGTTCGGGTTGTCCAGCACCGGCACCGTGGTGAAGGTGATGTTCTTCGGGTCGACCGAGGCCAGCTCCATGCCCAGCTTGCGCAGCTCGTTTATCTCGGCGATCTTGTCGTCGACGGTGAGCGCCTTGGTGGCCGCCTCGGCGAGGCTCCACATCTTGGTGGGGCTGGTCAGGGTGTCGTTGGACTTCAGCTTGCGCATGAGCGAGCCCAGGAACTGCTGCTGGAGCTCGATCCGGCTCAGGTCGCTGCCGAAGCCGACGGAGTACCTGGTGCGCAGGAAGGACAGCGCGTCCTCGCCCTGGAGGTTGTGCTCGCCCTTCGTCAGCTTCAGGCGGGACTTCTTGTCGTTGATGTCCTTGTCGAGGCAGATCTCCACGCCGTCGACGGCGGTGGTCAGGGTCTTGACCGCGTTGAAGTCGGCCACCATGAAGTGGTCGACCTTCATGCCGGTCAGTTCCGTGACGGTGCGCATGGTGCAGCTGGGCGTCCGCTCGGACTGCCCGAGACTCGTGTTGAATCGGTCGCCCTCGGTCCCCGGGATGTCCTTCGTCGAGCCGTCGCTCTGCCTCGTCGGACAGTCCGGGATGGTCGCTATCAGGTCACGCGGAATGCTCAGCGCGGTGGCGTTCGTACGGTCCTTGGAGACGTGGAAGAGGATCGTCGTGTCGGCATGGCCGACGCTCTCCGCGTCCCCGTAACCCTCGTTCCCCGCACCGGTCCGCTTGTCGGTCCCGATCACCAGGATGTTGATGGGCCGGTCCTTGCTGAATCCGCCGGTCCCGGCGCCGTCGCTGGAGACGGACGTGATGTTGCCGTTGAAGTGCTCGTACACGAAGTAGCCCGTGGTCCCGACGCCCACCAGCAGGAACGCCAGTACGCCACCGGTCCACACCAGGGCCTTCTTCTTGCCGGACTTCTTCTGCTTCGTCCTGCGGCGCCCGGTGGACGTCGTGGCACCCCTGCCACCGGACCGGTTCGCGGCCCGCCCGCCCGGCTTCCGCTCCGGCTGCGCGTCGTCGTCGTCACGCGCGTCGGCGTCTCCGCGCCCGTCGCGCTGTCCCGGTACGGAGGCCCGCTCGCCCGGGGGCGGTGGTGCGGGCTTCGAGCGGCGGCGCGGCGACGGCGTGGCCGCGGCGCCTCCCGGGGAGGACGGTGCGACCGATCGCCCTGTGGAGGGGGTCAGTCGCAGTTCGTAATCACCGGTGTCCGGGTTGAGTACCCATTGGTCTGCGGGGTCGATTCCCTCGTCCCGCCCACGGCCTTGCGCGTCCACGGTTGCCTGCGTCCTCCGTCGGGGCCCACACGGCGCCTCCCCCTTCAAGGCGCGCGGTGTGTCATACGGCAGTGCGCGACCTGGGGGTCGGCTGCACCGGAGCGCTCACATTAGCTGGCCACCCGCTCCTGAGCGACGATCGTGATAAATCAAGCCCCCCATAGCGGGCGTAACACTACAAACGGCACTCATTCCCCGCTCGCCCCACTCGTTCACCCCCGCAACAGGACCTGCAACACCCGGCAAGAGTCGCCTTCAAGCCACATTCCAAACAGAAGTGGCCACAAGGAATCCCCAAACAACTCGCCAATTCTCCTATAGTTGCCGTGACTTGATCAGGAACAATCAGCTCCAGTTGTGGTTCTTTCACCCCAGCCGCGCCGAGTGTCCCGATTGTCCCTTCCCCCGAACCGTCCGCCCCGAGGACTCCGATTGCGCCCTTCACTCCGGCCAACCGCGCTCGCCCTGCTGATCTCGGCAGCCGTCACCGGTTCCCTGTGCCTGTGGGCGGTCGCCGCCGCTCCCACCTCGGTACGGACCCCGTTGTTCTGGGGAGCGAGCGCCGCTGCCGTACTGCTGTGCGCCGCGGTGACCGTCACCGTCCACACGCTCGCGACGGCACGCAACCTTCGCGCGTTGCGGGCCGCCGACTCCGAACGCTTCACCGCCGAGACCTCCCGGCTCGTCTCGTCCTCCGCCGCCGAGGCGCAGCGCTTCACCGCGGAGACGGCCCGGATCAGGGCCGCCGCCGCAGCCGAGACCGCCCGGGTCACCGCCGAGGCCAACGGCCTGGTCGCCCGCGCCACCGAGGAGGCCGCCGAGCGCGGCGGCCGTCTCACCGCCGAGGTCGCCCGGCTCACCGCCCGTGCCCGGCGCAGCGAGACCGAGCGCGCCGCGGCCGTCGCCGCCTGTGCCAACGCCGCGGGCCGCATGCAGGCCCTGTCCACGAGCATGCTGGCCGACCTGCGCGAGATGGAACACCGGCACACCGCCGAGGACGTGCTCGGGGACCTGCTGCACCTGGACCACCGCACCGCCCAGGCGGGCCGCCTCGCCGACTCCATCGCCGTGCTGACCGGTGCCCGCTCGGGGCGCCGCTGGGCGAAGCCGATCGTCATGGAGTCGATCCTGCGCGGCGCGATGGGCCGGATCGGCAGCTACCAGCGCATCCGCCTGCACTCCACCAGTGACGTGGCGATCGCCGGTCACGCCGCCGAGGGCGTCATGCACGCGCTCGCGGAGCTCCTCGACAACGCCGCCAACTTCTCGCCGCCCACCGCCGAGGTACATGTGTACGTCGAGGAGGTCCCGGCCGGCATCGTCGTCACCGTCGAGGACAGCGGCCTGGTGATGAGCGACGTGCAGCTGCGCCGCGCGGAGCGTGCCGTGTCCGCCGAGAACCAGGACCTCACGGGCCTCTCCGGCACCCGCCTCGGCCTCGCCGTCGTCGGCCGGCTGGCCCGCAAGCACGGTCTGACCGTCTCCTTCCGGCCGTCGGCGCGCGGCGGTACGGGCGCGCTGATGATGCTGCCGCAGGAGCTCATCTCCCGTGCCCCCGTCCCCGCACCGGCGGCTCCGGCCGGCCGCCCCGAGCCGGAACCGGACCACTCGTCGGCCGCCGCACCGGGCTCCGCCGAACCGTCGACCGGGTCCGCGACCGGGTCCGCGCCGGGTTCCGTGACCGTGGCCGCGCAGGACTCCACGCGGGAATCCGCGTCCGCGCCCGTCCCGGAGTCCGCGTCCGAGTCCACCGGTGCCGTGCCCCAGTTCGGTGACAGCGGTCTGCCCAAGCGCCGCCGCGGCCGCACCCTGGCCGCCGCCGAATCCCGTACCGGCAATGCCACTCCCGGCGGCGCCGACTCCCCCCGGCCCCGTGCCACCGACCCGAAGGTCCAGGCCGCGCGCTTCAGCACCTTCAGCCAGGCGGTACGAGCCAACTCCCCGCACCCGGAAGGCAACACCCGATGACCGCGACCACCGACGAGAAGCTCAACTGGCTGCTGGAGGGGCTCCTGGACCGCACGCCCGGCGCCCGGCACGCCCTGGTCCTGTCCCGGGACGGCCTGAAGCTGTGCCGTACCCCCGAGCTCTCCGTCGACCAGGCCGATCAGCTGGCCGCGATCTCGGCCGGGATCCAGAGCCTGTCGCACGGCGCCTCCATCGAGTTCGGTGACGGCACCGGCGGCGTACGGTCCGCGATGGCCGAGTTCTACGGCGGCGTGCTGTTCATCGTCGAGGCCGGCGCGGGCGCCCACCTCGCGGTCGTGGCGGCGGAGGACTCCGACGTCGGCCTCGTCGGCCACAACATGAGCGAACTCGTCGAGCAGCTCGGCGAATACCTCGTGGCCCCGCCCCGGAGCCCCGCCGAGGCGGACGACGCAGCGGCCCACGCCGCGGAAACCGCGGACGTATGACATCGGTGCCGCGCCCCCGCCCCGGACGCGACGACGATCCGGACCGGCTGTACACCCTCACGGGTGGCCGCAGCAGGTCCGACTCGGCCGCGTTCGACCTGGTGACGCTCGTCGTCGCCGAATGCGATCCGAACCCCGGGATGCAGTCGGAGCACGTCGCGATCCTGCGGATGTGCCAACGGCCCACCGCGGTGGTGGAGATCTCGGCAACCCTGAACCTGCCCGTCAGCATCGTCCGCATCATGCTCTGCGACCTGCTCGACACCGGCCGGATCAGCGCCCGCCACCCCCGTACTGCCCGTGTCGCGGACCGGCTCCCCGACACCGACACCTTGGAACAGGTACTCGTTGGACTCCGCAACCTCTGACCGTGCCGCCCTTCAGGCGACAGCCGACAACGGACTGAAGATCGTCGTCGTCGGCGGCTTCGGTGTCGGCAAGACCACCATGGTCCGTTCCGTGAGCGAGATCCGTCCGCTCAACACCGAAGAGACCATGACCCGCGCGGGCGAGGCCGTCGACCACCTCGACGGTGTGCAGTCGAAGACGTCCACCACGGTCGCCTTCGACTTCGGCCGGATCACCCTCGACGCGCGCTCGGTCCTCTACCTCTTCGGCGCCCCCGGACAGGAACGCTTCTGGTTCCTGTGGGACCGCCTCTTCTCCGGGACCCTGGGGGCCGTCGTCCTCGTCGACACCCGGCGTCTCGCCGACTCCTGGTACGCGATCGACCGGCTGGAGCACCACGGCACCCCGTTCATCGTCGCGTGCAACGACTTCGGCGGCCCGCTCCACTCCGAGCAGCAGATCCGCGAGGCGCTGGACCTCTCCCCCGACGTCCCGCTCGTCGAGTGCGACGCCCGGGACCGGTCCTCCAGCAAGTACGTCCTGATCACGCTCGTCGAACACCTCCACGCACTCTCCGTCGCCCGGGCGAAGGCCGCCGACGCGGCCCTGGCAGGAAGCCCTGCCCCGGCGGCCGCAAAGACCCCGGAGCCGACCCTGTGACCCGGTGCCCCGTGCCCCACGGTTCCGAACCCCTGTCGGGGCCACGGTTCCAGACCGACCCCGTGCAGCTGTACCGGGACATGCGCCGCGACCACGGCGCCGTGGCCCCGGTCGTGCTCGACGGGGACATACCCGCCTGGCTGATCGTCGGCTACCGCGAGCTTCACCAGGTCACCAACGACCCGGTGCTCTTCAGCCGGGACTCCGAGCTGTGGAACCAGTGGGACAACATCCCGGACGGCTGGCCGCTGCTGCCGATGATCGGCCGCAAGCAGCCGTCGATCCTCTACACGGTCGGTGAGCGGCACACCGTCCGCGCGGGCATGATCAGCAACGCCCTGGAGGCCGTCGACCCGTTCGCGCTGAAGGGGTACGCCGAGGAGTTCGCCGACAGCCTCATCGACGCGTTCTGCGCGACCGGGCGGACCGACATCATCGCCGAGTACGCGATGCTGCTCCCCGCCCGGGTCCTGGCGAAGCTCTACGGGTTCAGCGACGAGGTCGGGGGGCCGCTCGTGGGCGCGCTCAACGACATGATCAACGGCACCGAGCGGGCCCTGGCCGGCCAGCAGCACCTCGGCGGTGCCATGTTCCAGCTCCTCGCCGACAAGCACGCCGAGCCCGGCGACGACGTCGCCACCAGGATGCTGGAGGACCCGGGCGGCTTCACCGACGAGGAGGTCGCCCAGGACCTCATGGTCATGATGGCCGCCGGCCACCAGCCGACCGCCGACTGGATCGGCAACTCGCTGCGGCTGATGCTGACCGACGACCGCTTCGCCGCCTCGCTCTCCGGCGGCCGGCACAGCGTCGCCGAGGCGATGAACGAGGTCCTCTGGGAGGACACCCCCACCCAGAACGTGGCCGGCCGCTGGGCCTCCCGCGACACCCACCTCGGCGGACGCCACATCCGCGCCGGCGACATGCTGCTCCTCGGCATCGCCGCCGCCAACGGCGACCCGCAGGTACGCACCGACGGCTCCACGCTCACCGGTGGCAACAACGCCTTCCTCTCCTTCGGCCACGGCGAGCACCGCTGCCCGTTCCCCGCCCAGGAGACCGCCGAGGTCATCGCCCGTACGGGCATCGAGGTGCTCCTGGACCGGCTCCCGGACATCGACCTCGACGTGCCCGAGGAGCAGTTGACCCGGCGCCCGTCGCCGTGGCTGCGCGGACTGACGGACCTGCCGGTGCACTTCACCCCGACCCCCGCACTTGGAGGCCAGAAATGACCCGGATCGTCCTCGATCCCTTCGTCGCCGACCTCGACGGCGAGAGCGCCGCGCTGCGCGCCGCCGGTCCGCTGGCCGAGGTGGAGCTCCCCGGCGGGGTGCACTGCTACGCGGTCACGCATCACGCCGAGGCGCGTCAGCTGCTCACCGACAGCCGTGTGGTCAAGGACATCGATGTCTGGACCGCCTGGCAGCGCGGCGAGATCCCCATGGACTGGCCGCTGATCGGTCTGGCCAACCCGGGCCGGTCCATGCTGACCGTGGACGGCACGGAGCACCGCAGGCTGCGCACCCTGGTCGCGCAGGCGCTGACCGTGAAGCGGGTGGAGCGGCTGCGGGCGGGCATCGAGGCGCTGACGAACGCGAGCCTGGACCGGCTGGCCGCGCTGCCCAAGGGCGAGCGCGTCGACCTGAAGGCCGAGTTCGCCTACCCGCTGCCCATGAACGTCATCAGCGAGCTGATGGGCGTGGACGCGGCCGACCACCCGCGGCTGAAGGAGCTCTTCGAGAAGTTCTTCTCGACGCAGACCCCGCCCGAGGAGGTGCCGCAGATGATGGCGGACCTCGGCACCCTCTTCACGAAGATCGTGGACGGCAAGCGGGCGAACCCGGGCGATGACCTGACGAGCGCGCTGATCGCCGCCTCCGAGGGCGGCGACCACCTCACCGACGAGGAGATCGTCAACACACTGCAGCTGATCATCGCGGCCGGCCACGAGACCACGATCAGCCTGATCGTCAACGTCGTGGAGGCGCTCCAGACGCACCCCGAGCAGCGCGAGCGCGTGCTGAACGGGGAGGTGCCGTGGGAGAACGTGATCGAGGAGACCCTGCGCTGGAACACGCCCACCTCGCACGTCCTCATCCGGTTCGCGACCGAGGACATCGAGGTCGGCGACCGGATCCTGCCCAAGGGTGAGGCACTGATCGTCTCCTTCGGCGCGCTCGGCCGCGACGAGCGGCAGTACGGTCCGACCGCGGGGGACTTCGACATCACCCGCTCCCCGAACCGCCACATCGCGTTCGGCCACGGCCCGCACGTCTGCCCCGGTGCCGCGCTGTCCCGAATGGAAGCCGGTGTGGCCCTCCCCGCGCTGTACGAGCGCTTCCCCGAGCTGGACCTCGCGGTACCGGCCTCCGAGCTGCGCAACAAGCCGATCGTGACCCAGAACGACCTGTACGAGCTCCCGGTCGACCTGGGCTGACGGCCCGCCGCACACCGTCCACGGGCCGGGTGGTGCTCGTCTCATCCGACGGACACGGTCCCGGACCGGGTCACGGAGGGACTACGCTCCGGCTCGTGGCCGATATCCAGATTCCCGCTGACATCAAGCCCGCCGACGGACGTTTCGGCGCCGGACCCTCCAAGGTGCGGACGGAGGCGCTCGACGCGCTGGCCGCCACGGGCACCTCCCTTCTCGGTACGTCCCATCGCCAGGCCCCGGTCAAGAACCTGGTCGGCGAGGTACGTGACGGTGTGCGCAGCCTCTTCTCCCTCCCCGAGGGATACGAGGTCGTCCTGGGCAACGGCGGGTCCACCGCCTTCTGGGACGTCGCGACGCACGGTCTCATCGAGAACAAGTCCCAGCACCTGAACTTCGGCGAGTTCTCGTCCAAGTTCGCGAAGGCCGCCAAGCTCGCCCCGTGGCTGGCCGACCCGACCGTCATCGCCTCCGACCCGGGCACCCACCCGGACCCGAGGGCCGAGGCGGGCGTCGACGTCTACGCCTTCACCCACAACGAGACCTCCACCGGTGTCGCCGCCCCGATCACGCGGGTCGTCGGTGCCGACGAGGGTGCACTCGTTCTGGTGGACGCCACCTCCGGTGCGGGCGGCCTGCCGGTCGACATCACCCAGACGGACGTCTACTACTTCGCCCCGCAGAAGTCCTTCGCCTCCGACGGCGGCCTGTGGATCGGCGTCTTCTCCCCGGCGGCCCTGGAGCGCGCCGCGCGTGTCCACGCCTCCGGCCGGCACGTCCCGGAGTTCTTCTCGCTGCCCACGGCGATCGACAACTCCCTGAAGAACCAGACGTACAACACCCCGGCGCTCGCCACGCTCTTCCTGCTGAACGAGCAGCTGAAGTGGATGAACACCCAGGGCGGGCTTGACTTCACCACCGGCCGTACGGCCGCCTCGTCGCAGCACCTGTACGGCTGGGCCGAGGAGTCCAAGTACGCGACGCCGTTCGTCACCGACCCGGCGAAGCGCTCGCAGGTCATCGGCACGATCGACTTCGAGGACGGCATCGACGCGGCGGCGATCGCGAAGGTGCTCCGCGCCAACGGCATCGTCGACACGGAGCCCTACCGCAAGCTGGGCCGCAACCAGCTGCGCGTGGCGATGTTCCCGGCGATCGACCCGGCGGACGTCCAGGCGCTGACGGCCTGCGTCGACTACGTGATCGACAAGCTGTAGCACCGACGCGTACGGGGCGGCCCCGCACAGTGATGAGTGCGGGGCCGTCTCTGCTTCACTCGACCGGGTGGCGCACCGCCTACCGGACGAGTTCGTGCGTGCCGTCCTACGATGATGGTCTCGACTCCAGCCGTTCCAGGAGGCCCGCAATGTCTGCAGCCGCAGTCGAGCACCCCTGTGACGATGAGCCGTAACCCATGCTCGTGACGGCCGGCCACCTCATGGAGCTGCTTCCCCGGACGGCCCGCACGCCCGTGCGCTGACCAAGCTCATGCGGCCCTTCATCGGGGCCGGCCTCGACGACGGGGAGACAGAGGTCCTCCAGGGGATCGGCATGTGGCTGCCCAGCGGCCCCGAGGACTACGCCGTCCCGGACCTGGCCGTCGTCGACGCCGACTTCGACGAGCACCTGATCGAGAACAACCGCTACGACCCGGCCGTGTTCCGTCTCGTGCTGGAGGTCACCTCCAGTAATCACAACAACGATCTGCGCGACAAGGTCACCTCCTACGCCGAGGCGAAGGTCCCGGCGTACGTGATCGTCGACCGCAGGCACGGCCGGATCCATGTCCTGACCGCCCCCGCCGACGGCGCGTACGACAGCCACCAGGTCTACGCCCTCGGTCAGACGGTCACGCTGCCGGAGTCGATCGGCGCCGAGGTGACGCTCGACGTGGCCGCCCTGGTCAAGGCCGGACGCCCCCGCGCGTAAAGAGATTCCCCGCGAAGTCCGCGGCGGTGTCGCTGTCGAAATGGCCCATGCCCCAGGTCCCCGTCGGAGCCCCCTCCTCGGTCGGTGTCACCATCCTGCCGCCCACCACTGACAACCGGCCTCAGCCCAGGCCGGCCCCGGCCTCGTCCAGGCGCCACCGCACCTCGCCGTCCTCCCGTTCCTCGGTGGGTGCCAGTCCCGCCGCCGCGGCCACCGTGGCGGACGCGGTGTGGTCCGGGTGGATGTGGGCGATCACCGTACGGACCGTCCCCCCGTCCAGCAGGTGCCGGACCAGGGCGACCGCCGCCTCCTTCGCGTAGCCCAGGCCCTGCCGTTCGGCCCCGATCACCCAGGCCACCTCGGCCCGCGCACCGCGCACGGTCGCCTGTGCGTAGCCGGCCAGGCGGCCGTCGGTACGTACCCGGAGCACCCAGTTCCACCAGAGCTCGGCGGGGTCGGGCGAGCCTGCGCTCTGGCGGGCGTAGCGGGCGCGCAGGGTGTCGGCGTCCTCCGGGGCACCTCCCGTGTACGTGTGCAGGGAGGGGTCCGCGAGGACGGTGGCCATCTCGTCGGCGTACGCGGGATCGAGCGGCAGCGCGTCGAGGCGGGCGGTGGCGAAGGGTTCTGGTCCGGGCATGGGCACGACCCTGGCAGCTGGGGCAGGCGGGCGGCACGGGTGGGTGCCCCATGACCGTTCGACCACGTCCGGGCGCGTCCCGCACCGGGGCGGCGCGGGACGCGTCCGCACGTCAGTGGCGTACCACCGCGGCCTCCGGGGGCAGGTCCTCGGGCAGCAGCAGCCGCAGGTCGTCCAGGCCGGGGGCGGACATCGCGCCTATGCGGCCCGCGTGCCGGGTCATCATCCCCTCCAGGACCTGGCGGGCCGTACGCGCGTTGCCGAAGGCGTTGTCGCGCGGCAGGGAGTCCATGTAGTCGCGCAGGGCGGCCATGGCCGCCGGGGAGCAGTCGTAGCCGTAGCCGGTGGCCTGCTTGACCAGAATCTCCAGCAGGTCGTCCGTGGAGTAGTTCTCGAACTCCACCGTCCGCGAGAAACGCGAGGCCAGGCCGGGGTTGGAGTCGAGGAAGCGGCGCATCTCGCGTGTGTAGCCGGCGGCGATGACGACGACCTCGTCGCGGTGGTCCTCCATCAGCTTCAGGAGCGTGTCGACGGCCTCCCGGCCGAAGTCCGACGTCGCGCCCTCCGGGGTGAGCGTGTACGCCTCGTCGACGAACAGCACACCGCCCATGGCGCGCTCGAACGCCTCCTTGGTGAGCTGCGCGGTGTGACCCACGTACCGTCCCACCAGGTCGGCGCGGGCGACCTCGACCAGCTGGCCCTTGGGCAGGACACCGAGGGAGCGCAGCAGGTCCGCGTAAAGGCGCGCGATCGTGGTCTTACCCGTACCGGGGGGCCCGGAGAAGATGAGGTGGTTGCTGATCCTCGGGGTGGGCAGGCCGGCGGCCTTGCGTTGTTTCGTCGCGGTGAGCAGGTTGACCAGGGCGGTCACCTCGTTCTTGACCGCCGTGAGGCCGGTCATGGCGTGCAGCTCCGCGAGCAGTTGTTCGGAGCCGGGGCCGTCGTCCGCAGCGGCGCCGCCGTCCGTCGCCACGTCATCGGGCAGCAGGAGGGTGAGGTCGCTCTCCGCCGGGTTCGTCATGGAGGCGAGCCGGGAGGCCTGCCGGTCCACCATCTCCTCGAACACCCGGCGCGCGGCACGGCCGTTGCCGAACGTGGCGTCACGCGGCATGCGTTCGTAGTGCAGGGCGAGAACGTCCCGGGTCCGGGGGTCGAGTGCGTAGCGGTGCCCCGTGCACATGTTCTCGGTGATCGTGACCAGCTCGTCGACCGAGTAGTTGGCGAACTCGATGGTGCGGGTGAAGCGGGAGGCCAGGCCAGGGTTGGAGGTGAGGAAGGTGCTCATCTCGCCGGTGTATCCGGCGGCGATGACGGCCACGTCGTCGCGGTGGTCCTCCATCAGCTTCAGCAGCGTGTCGACCGCCTCCCGGCCGAAGTCGGCGCCGGAGCCCTTGCTGTCGGAGAGCAGCGTGTACGCCTCGTCGATGAACAGCACACCGCCGAGGGCCTCGTTGAACGCCTCGGTCGTCTTGATGGCCGTACCGCCGATGACCTGTGCGACCAGGTCGGCCCGGGAGACCTCGACCAAGTGCCCGGATCTCAGGACTCCCAGATCAGCGAGGATGCCGCCGTACAGCCGGGCCACCGTGGTCTTACCGGTGCCGGGCGGTCCGGAGAAGACGAGGTGTCGGCTCATCTGGGGTACGGGCATGCCCAGTTGCGCGCGGCGCTGGTTGAGCTGGTTGAGGTTGACGAGGGTCCGCACCTGGTCCTTGACCTCGGTCAGGCCGACCAGCGACTCCAGCTCCTCCAGCGGGCCCTCGGGCCCCTTGGCGGAGTCACCGGCCCCGCCGTTCGCGGCATCCAGCGGCAGGGTGTCGCCCCACGCGTCCGGGGTCACGTTGCCCGCGCTGTTCAGGCCCTCCACCGTGAGCCGTTCGTTCACCCTCGTCTGCTTGAGGCCCGCGCCCCGGTTGTCGCGGACGGCGCAGTCGGTGATCGTGACGGGCTCGGCGCTGTCGACCCGGATGCCGTCGCCGACGCTGCCGATGACCTGGGAGGAGGTGAGGGTGGCGCGGGCTCCGTCGGAGAGCAGGACGCCGTGGGCGCCGCTGTCGGTGACGTGGACGCGCAGGACGGCGAGCTGGCCGCCGTTGTCCACCGTGACACCGCCGGCCTTGGCGGACTCGATACGGCAGTCCTGGAGGGCGGCCCGTCCCTGCGGGCCGATGGAGACGGTGGCGTCGGTCGCCTCCCGCATGACCGTTTCGCGGATGTCGGGGTTGCCGCCCGAGACGATCCGTACCGCGGCCCCGCCCGCCCGGTCTATCTCGCAGTGCTCCAGCCGGCCGCGCCCGTCCTCGGTCACCTCGACGCCGTGGCCGCCCGGCGAGGTGATCCGCGCGCGGCGCAGCAGCGGGTCGGCGCCGGTGCGTATCCGTATGCCGGTGCCGGCCGAGTCCGTGACCAGCAGGTCGTCGAACTCCGCCGACGACTCCTCCTCCAGCAGCACGGCGCCGCCCACGTCCGCGCAGTCGCGCACCGCGCAGCCGAGCAGGGAGGGCGCGCTGGAGGTGGTCACCCGGATCGCGGCCGTGGTGGAGGTGTCGAACTGGCAGTCCTGGAAGGTGCCCCTGGAGCGCTCGGTGACGGTGAGGCCGTTGCCCTCGGTGCGTGAGGTACGGCAGTTGAGGAATTCCGGGTCGGCGCTCGCGGCCAGCATGATGCCGGGCCCCGAGGTGTCGCTGACGGTGACGTGTTCCAGCACCGGGCGGGCGGAACTGGTGATGTAGACGCCGACGGTGGTGTCGTGCACCGAGGTGCGCACGATCCTGGTGCTGCTGCTGCCCTCCAGGGCGATGGACGGCTTCTGCGTGCCGGAGATGTCGCAGTCCTCCACCAGGCCCTGCGCCTCGTCGGAGGTCAGCACGCCGTTGGCGCGGGCGTCACGGATCCGGCAGTCCCGTACCGTCGTCCGCGCCTCCGCGCCGATGACGACGCCGGACGTGCCGAGGTTCTCGATGAGGCAGCCGGCGATGACGCTGCCCGTGGGCGCGGAGTCCACGATCCCGGCGCCCTTCGGGTTGCTGACCCGGCAGTCGCGCATGGCCACCGAGCCGGTGTCGCGGGCCAGGACGGCCGTCCAGCCGGAGCCGATGACCGTACAGCCGTCCATCGCGATCTGGCCGCGCGGCGCGTCGACCACCGGCAGGTCCTCGCTCCCGCCTCGCAGCGTCAGGTCGGTGAGCATGACGGCGTCGGCGACGAGGATGACGGCGGAGCCCCGGCGCGGACAGATGTCGACGCTGCCCGGGTCCCCGTCGGCGACGATGGTGACCCGCGTCCTGACCGTGAGGTTCTCCGGGTAGCGGCCGGGCTGTACCCGGATCACCGCACCCGTGCGTGCCTGGTCCAGGGCATCACCGATCGTACGGAAGCTGTCCGGCTGTCCCGACCCGACCCTGAGCAACTGCCGTGACACGCTCGTTCCTCCTCATCGTGGTGTCGCCGCCGCGCGTCTCTCCCACCCGCGGGGCAACAGGAACTGTTCCGCGTCCGGGTGGGTACGGCTGTGCGCACGCGACGAAGGCTACGGGACCGGTATGGCGATGTTCCAGAAAGGACCGGGGAGTTCGGACGAGATCAGGTGACTTCGGACGAGTACACGATGAGTCAGCACGGTTGGTGGGCCGCTGGGGTGGTACGGCGGAAGTGGTTGCGGCGAGACGATGTGTCGCACGTCACACAGGCCGACGCGTGCGTACGCCCCGTGGGTGAGCCCCGTGGACGACCGCCGTACATCCCGGTCGTCGTCCGCGGTCACGTCCCGATCGACGCTCCGTCACACGCGGCACCTATCATACGCGCCATGCCCCGCGCCCGAATTCCCTCCCGCCGCCGCCCCCGGGCCTCGGCTGTGGCCGCCACCCTGCTGATGACCGCGGCCGCGCTGGGCGCCCTCGGGACCGGGCCCGCCGCGGCCGACTCCGTGAGTCTGCCGCTCGTCCGCTCCGCCCTGGCGGAGGACGAGCTGTGCGCCTCGGTCTCGAGCAAGAAGGCAACGGCCGAGCCCTGGACGCTGGGCGCCCTGGGCATGTCCCGCGCCCGGCCGCTCTCCCAGGGTTCCGGGACGACGGTCGCGGTCGTGGACACGGGGGTCGCCGAGGGTGCGCCCGCGCTGTCGGGGCGGGTGACCGCGCTCGGGACGGCCGGCGAGGACTGCGTCGGACACGGCACGTTCGTGGCCGGCCTGATCGCGGCGAAGCCCGGCGACGACGGGGGCCCGGCGGGGCTGGCGCCGCAGGCCAGGATCCTGGCCGTACGCGGCACGGGCGAGCGCGGCGAGACCTCGGTGGACCAGGTCGCCGACGGGATACGCCAGGCGGCGGACGAGGGCGCCGCCGTCATCTACGTCGCCGCGGCCCTGGCCGACGGCAAGGCGCAGCTGACGGACGCGGTCGCGTACGCGAGCGGCAAGGACGCCCTGGTGGTGGCCCCGGTGGCACCCGACGCGCTGCCGAGGAACGCCGAGCCGGCGCCCTGGTACTGGCCCGCGTCGGCTCCGGGCGCACTGGCGGTGATGGACTACGGGCCGGACGGCGGGCGGCCGGCCGACGCGCCCCTGGTGGGCGGAGCGGACCTGGCCGCGCCCGGCGACTCGGTGGTGAGCATCGGCCCGAAGGGCTCGGGCCACTTCATCGGCTCGGGCGCCTCGTTCGCCGCCGCGCACGTGGCGGGGGCGGCGGCGCTGGTGCGGGCGCGCTACCCGGAGTTGAAGGCCGCGGAGGTCTCGCGCCGCCTGACGGAGGCGGCGTACCCGGCGGCCCCGCCCCGCCTCGACCCGTACGCGGCGCTGACGACCGTACTGACGGACGCGAAGGGCGCGACGCCCCGGCCGGAACCCGCGGTGGTACCGGCCCCGCCCGCCGCGGAGCCGCGCACCCGCGCGCTGGTGGTGGCGGCGGCGGGTGCCGGGCTGCTGCTGCTGGTCGCGGCGGGCGCGGTGGTGATCCCGCGCGGCCGGGCACGGAACTGGCGCCCGGCGGGCAGCTGACGGGGCCTGCTCCCCGGACACCTGCTCCCGCGCCGGGCCCGGTGCGGGACCTCGCTGGAACACGGGAGCCGACGGGACCCCCGAAGAGGCGGTGCGGGGGCGCCCCCGAGGGTGCTTAGGGCCGGCATAGGCCGGCCGCAGGGGCGGGGCGCCCGAAAG